>JBBDKK010000154.1:0-3317 GCA_040879395.1 Phycisphaerales bacterium | reverse complement strand
GCACACGATTCGTGCCGTTGGAGCAGGTGATCGCTGCGCACCTGGATCGCCTTTTCCCGGGCTTCGAGGTCATCGAGCATCACGTGTTCCGGGTGACCCGCAACGCCGACTTCGAGGTGGAGGAGGAGGAAGCGGACGATCTGCTGCTCGCGATCGAGTCCGAACTGACCCGCCGCCGATTCGGCCGCGTTGTTCGCGGCGGCGGCGGACCCTGACGATCCCATCCACGCCGCGGCGGTCGCCGCGCTCGATGCCCGGCGTCAGGCCGTGGTCGAGAGCATCCGGGAGACCTCCGACGATCGGGCGGCGGTCTTTGCGCGGACGCTGCTGCTGCAGCAGTCCCAGTACCCCGATGTGCAGCATGTGGCGACCACCGCCCGTTCGTTTGCGGGGCTCCAGTTGCAGACCAACAACGACCTTGCGGTGGCGCAGCAGACGACCGATCTGATCGGATCTGGCATCGGCCTGGTCGCGGCTTACGCCTCGGGAGATGTCTGGGGCGGGGTGCAGTCGTTGACTGATATCGTGTCCAACTCGATCGGTCTGGCGGACCTGCTGGGCGATGGTCCTCCGACCGCGGAGGAGCAGATCTTCGGCCAGATCGTGGCTTTACGCCAGCAGGTTGAGGACCTGCGCGTGCAGATGAACGCGCGGTTCGACATCGTGGACGCCAAGCTCGATTCGATCTTCCAGACGATGATCACGGGCTTTGGCGCGCTCGGTCAGCAGATCGGGGACCTGCAGGACAGCGTGGACGACCTGGCGGCGAACATCGCAGAGGCCCGGACGACGCTGGACCGAATCGAGGCGGCGTTGTTCGGCTTTGCCGAGGATCTGCTGCTTCTGGACCTTTCGATCCAGACGGACCTGGTGCTCAACTACCGCGGGGACACGGGCGTGGACCTGGCTTACAACGACGAGACGCCGAGCTTCGTGACCAGCGCGAACTTCTTCTACAACTTCACCACCTCGGTGGCGCAGAACACCACTTTCGCGGGCACGGGCGAGGGCCAGCCGCTTGTGCTCACGCTGGACAACGCCGCGGATGAACTGTCGGCCCAGCCGATCGCCCGCCTGCTCAACGACCTCCGGCGCGTGCCCTTTGGGCTTTTCACGGTGGGCGGCGACCCGGTGATCGGCCCGATCACGGCGGCCCGGGTGCCCGCGCCCGCGCCGTGGTCGCAGGGGGCGTCGGCCTATACCCAACTCGCGAAAGAGAGCCCCTGGTACTTCGCGTACATGCTCCAGACCCAGCAGGCAACAGGCGGGGGAAGCGGGCCGCAGGTTGATCAGGTCATCGGCAGGGGCGAGCGGATCGTATCGCTGGCCGACGCCACTCGGGACCGGGACGATCTCTGGGACGCGCTGCTGACACGCGCCTTCGACGATGTCGCGGTGATCGGCGGCCGCGTCGATGAGGTCATTGACGACGAGCTGGTGGCCCGCGGCCTCAAGAACGGCGGCGGCGAGATCGACCCGTGGGGAACGATCGACCAGCCGGCCGTCGCGATCACCGGGCCCTTCGACGATTTGTTTTCGTCCTTTGGCCGGTCCTTCGGTCTGCCGGTCAACAACTTCACGCAGCGCGGCTACGAGGCGATTATCTCCGACAACCGCACGGACGACTCGGCCGGCCTGGACCGCGCCGAGCTGGCGGAGCGGAACGCGCTGGCCGCGGCGTTGTCCGACTCGGGCGAGGCCGGTCTCGTGATCGTCACCGAAACGCTCGACGGCCCGACCGTCGTCTTCGGCGTCGCCCTGTTCACGGATGGGACCGGCGCCGTTCGGCGGTTCGTGGTTCGGTTTGAGTTCCTCCTTGGGGGCTGGCAGGTGATTCCCGGGTCGATCAGCCCGGCCGTGTTCTTCGACCTCCTCAGCGATGCGTGGTACAGCGGAGGATTCTCGGTCGGTCTGCAGGACGGCGATCTTGAAGGGCGGATCTATCCCGCCGGAACCTACTACTTAGCAGGCGTGAACTGGCCTGCGCGCATGATCGTGCTGGAGGACACATCGAGCTACGACTACTTCGACGACGAGTCGCTGGCGACACAGGAAACGGCGATCGAATCGGCCATGGCCGATGTGCGGTCGGCCATGCACTCCGCCGTGGTCACTGAGCTGATCACCCCGGGCACGCCGATGGCGGACGCCGGCGTTCGCCTGGACAACACGGCGGCCCTGACCGATGCCTATGTGACGCTCGGGCTGGCCGACGCGTACACAAAGAGCGAACTACTCCGCACGGCGCTGCGTGGCGCGCCCAGCGCGGACGGCATCGGCTTCCGTGCCGACGATGTGCTGGCGACGGTCCTGGCGGAGATCGACAGCGACGACGGTTCGTTCGGGGGCAGCCCGAATCTCGCACTCCCCCAACTCGGCGACCACCTCATCGACCGGGTCCTCGCGTTCGGTGTTGAGCTCGAATCCGCCCGCGCATCGGACGCTCCGTCGTTCCCGTATGTTGAGTTCGTGCTCGCCGAACTGCGGGATCTGCGGGACAACGCCTTTCGCCTGGCGATCGACGACACCTACCTGGTCACCGGGTCGCTCAGCGTTGACGCGGCGGAGGGCGTGATGGCCAACGACATCGGGCAGCCCGGACGGATCGACAACGAGGACCTGATGGTGGATATGGACTTCTTCGCGTCGCCCGACCACACGCCGCCGGCGAACGGCAGCGTGACGGTCTTCACCGACGGGACCTTCCAATACACCCCGGATCCCGGTTTTCAGGGCGAGGACTGGTTTGACTACCGGCTGGTGGCCGAGGTCGGTGATCCGGACAACCCGGTCGGCGATCCCGATGTCTACAGCGAGCCGGCCCGGGTCGTGATACGGGTCGGGCCCTCTGAATGCCCGGCAGATTTCAACGGCGACGGCGCGCTCAACTTCTTCGACATCTCCGCGTTCATCATCGCGTTCGGCGATGGCGATCTCGCCGCCGACTTCAATAACGATGGCGCGCTCAACTTCTTCGATGTCGCATCATTCATCGCCCAATACACCGACGGATGTCCGTAACAAGCCGCACAAGCAACAATCGAACCCATAGTCCTGATGCATAAAACCCCCGCCTACGAAGGGCGGGGGTTTCTTTTTAATCAAAGCACGCGCGGCATACGAGTTGATCACCCGTCACTCGAAAGCAGCGGGCTTTGCGGTGTCAGTTTGCCGGGGTGGGGGTGGGGTCGATGAGGGTGGTGCGCACGGCGAGGACCGCGTGGGTTCCCGGTAGGCCGAGGTCGGCCAGGTCGAGCACCACCGCGCTGCCGGGGGCGGCGGTGTAGGCGGTGGCGAAAGTGAGTTCTCGGGATTCT
>JBBDKK010000153.1:0-3344 GCA_040879395.1 Phycisphaerales bacterium | reverse complement strand
CAGCTCAAGGCCAACGCCGACAAGGAACTCGGCGCCATGCGCGAAAAAGCCCTGGCCGAGATCGAATCCGCCAAGAAGCAGGCACTCGCCGAGCTCTACACCGAGTCCGTCAACCTCGCCACGGTCATGGCCGGCAAGATCCTCGAACGCGAGGTCACCGCCGGCGACCAGCAGCGTCTGATGGACGAGTCGATCGCAGAAATGAAAACGGTCAGCTGAACCAGCCGCCGCGGGCCCACATCCCCACTTCCCCGCCCGTCGCACCGGAGCCACCCATGCCACTGATCGAAGCACAACCAGACGCACTCGCCAAGGTGTACGCCAAGAGCCTCTTCGAACTCGCCCAGCAGCAGGGCGGGCAGCAGAAGGCCGAGGAGATCTTGGGCGAACTCGAGGACATCATCGAGTTGGCCCGCAACGACCGCGAGTTCAACGAGCTGCTCGCCTCCCGCCTGATCGATGCCAAGAAGCGTGATGCCTCGCTCGAACGCATGTTCGCGGGCAAGGTATCCCCCCTCACCCTCAACTTCCTCCGCCAGCTCAACCGCAAGGGCCGCCTTGCCAACCTCTCCCAGATCGCCAACGCCATGGACGCCATGGTCCAGGACCAGTTCGGACGCATCGAGGTCGATGTCTTCACCGCCGCCCCCATCGGAGCCGCCGAACTCGAATCCGTCCGCGCCCAGCTCAGCGCCACGCTGGGCAAAGATGTCATCATGCACCCCTACACAGACTCCTCGATGCTCGGCGGCATCAAGCTGCGGATGGGCGACCAGCTCATCGACGCCTCCATCCAGGCCGAACTCCGCAAGATGCGCGACGCCCTGCTCACCAAGGGCAGCCCCCGGATCCGAGGCAGCTCGGGAGAGATTCTGGGCGACTGACATCCCCGGCAGAAAATCCCGGGACCGACACACAAGCGGGCCGGATCGGCCCGCTTTTTTTGAGCACCGAGCATACGATTGTGACCCACCCCCGAAAGGAACGCCATGCCCAAGAAATCGATCGCCAACACCGAAGTCGCAGGCAAGCGGGTCCTGATCCGCGTGGATTTCAATGTCCCCATCAAGGACGGCAAGATCAGCGATGACCGCCGCATCCGCTCCGCACTTCCCACCATCAAATCCGTCATCGACCGCGGCGGACGCGCGATCCTCATGTCGCACCTCGGCCGCCCCGAGGGGAACGGGTACGAGCAGGGCAGCTCCCTCAAGCCCGCCGCCGACCAGCTCAGAGAACTCCTCGGCAAACCCGTGGCCTTCCCCGCCTCCAGCGCAGTCGCCCCCGAAGCCGCCCAGGCCATCGAGTCCATGAACAACGGCGATGTGCTGCTGCTGGAAAACCTGCGCTTCGAAGCCGGCGAAAAAGAAGGCGACAGCGGATTCGCGGCCAAGCTCGCAGCCTACGCCGACATCTATGTCAACGACGCCTTCGGCACCTGCCACCGCAAGGACGCCTCCATGGTCGGCGTCCCCGCCGCGATGGGCAGCAAACCCAAGGTCGCCGGCCTGCTCGTCGAAAAAGAAATCGCCTACCTCTCCGAGGCCCTCGCCAATCCCAAACGCCCCTTCACCGTCGTCCTCGGCGGGGCCAAGGTCAGCGACAAACTCCCCGCCATCGAGCACCTGCTCCCCAAGGCCGACCACATCCTCGTCGGCGGAGCCATGGCCTACACCTTCCTCAAGGCCCTCGGCCACGAAGTCGGCACCTCCCGGGTCGAAGAAAACATGGTCAAGGAAGCCAAGCGGATCATCAATCTCGCCGCCGAGTCCAAGACCGACCTCCACTTCCCCGAGGACCACATCTGCTCGACGCAGTTCGCCGAACGCTCCGGCGACATCGAGGTCTTCGACGACCAGATCAAGCCCGGCTACATGGGCCTGGACATCGGCAGCAAAACCGCCGCCCGCTACTCCCTGATCATCTCCAAATCCAAAACCATCGCATGGAACGGCCCCATGGGCGTGTTCGAGTGGAAGCCCTTCCGCCTGGGCACCCGCTTCATCGCCGAGGCCATAGCCGACGCCACCGACAAGGGCGCGACCTCCATCGTCGGAGGCGGGGACTCCGCGTCCGCCGCCGAAGAGTTCGGCGTCGCCGGCCGCCTCTCCCATGTCTCCACCGGCGGGGGCGCAAGCCTGGAAATGCTCGAAGGCAAGAAGTTCAAGGCCGTCGAACTGCTCGACAACGCATGAACACGCCCTCTCGATTCGGGATCACACCCGGGCGTGTCCTCGCCCGCGAATACCGCGTGGACCGGATGCTCGGCGCCGGCTACGAGGGCGAGGTCTACCTCGTCACCGAGCGGCTCACCGGCGCCTCCCGGGCCGCCAAGCTCTTCTTCCCCGAACGCAACGAGCGCGACAAGGCCGCGATGCACTACGCTCGCAAGCTCGAGGGCCTGCGCGATTGCGACATCGTCATCCAGTACCACCACACCCAGAAGCTCCGCCTCCGCGGCTGCGATGTCACCATGCTCGTCTCCGAGTTCGTCGAGGGCGTCATCCTCGACGACCTCGTAAACGCCTACCCCGGAGCCCGCATGCAGCCATTCGAGGCCATGTGCGTGCTCCGATCCATCGCCGCCGGCCTGGCCCCCGTGCACGAACGACGCGAATACCACGGCGACATCCACTCCGGCAACATCCTCGTCCGCCGACGCGGCGTCCACTACGATGTCAAACTCGTGGACATGTACGACCACGGCCGCGCAACCAAGGCCCACATCGTCGACGACATGTGCAATGTCATCCGCGTCTTCTACGACCTGCTCGGCGGACAGAAGTTCTACGCCAAGCACCCCCAGGTCGCCAAATCCATCTGCTGCGGGCTCAAGCGCACCCTGATCGAGCAGCGCTACCCCACCGCGTGGCACCTGTGCCGCTACCTCGACAGCGTACAGTGGTAAAGCACCCCACCACCCCCGCCACAGACCGCTAAACACCGCTCCTCGATGAATTTATTTGTTTTCACCGGGTCTTCACCGGCGGGTCACCTGCGCTTGGGAATATCTCTACATCAACCAAACACCCCCGCCGAGCAAGCCTCGGCAACATATCCAAGGAGCACACCATGAGCAAGGTCATCACCGGCATCTTCGAGACAGAAAACAACGCGGCTGGCGCATTGGAGACCCTCGTGGCCAACGGCTTCGACAGCGACGAAATCAGCCTGATCGCGTCTGAAAACTTCGATCGCGAAACCTTCGGCGTCGAAACACACTCCAAGATGGCCGAAGGTGCCGCCATCGGCGCTGGGGTCGGCGGAGCAACCGTGGCCCTGATCGCGGGACTGACCGCGGTGGGCACCATCGCCACCGGCGGCGTGGGCATCCTCGCCGCCGG
>JBBDKK010000152.1:0-3356 GCA_040879395.1 Phycisphaerales bacterium | reverse complement strand
CGATCTCACGAAGCTTGCGCAACATCGCTTTTCCCACCGCGTCGGACATGCCCCCCGCGACCTGATTGCCCGCAACGATCGCCGTGTTCCGGCGCATCATCCCCAGTTTCGCCCGCTTCATCGCCGACCCCGTGAACGCCTCCCGCCGGTCCTCCTCGCTCCAACCCAGCACCTCCAGCAGATCGAAGCTCGCCCGCTCGGATCGGTACGCCTCGTTGACCGTCGCGGGAAGCAGTTCCGCGGGCTTGGGCGAGTTGTGCGGGCAGACCTCCTGGCAGATGTCGCAGCCGTAGATCCAGTCGCCCATCTTCGATGCCAGCTCCCGCTCGATCGGCTCGCGGTGTTCAATAGTCAGGTAGCTGATGCACCGGCGCGCATCCACCCGGTGCGGGGTGATCGCGTCCGTTGGGCAGGCGTCGATGCACCGCGTGCACGATCCGCAGTGATCGCTCACCGTCTCCTGCTCCGGCGGTGCTGTCGCCTCCAGCGTCGTCACGATCCCGCCCAGAAACAGGTAACTCCCCAGCTTCGGGTGGATGATCAGCGTGTGCTTGCCAACCCAGCCGATCCCCGCCCGTTGGGCCAGTTCCCGCTCGGGCACCGGGGCCGTGTCCACGAACGCCTTGAAATCCGCCTCCGGGAACGCTTCCTTCAGTTCAAGCAGCAGCCGCACCAGCCGCTTCTTCATCAGCTTGTGATAATCCTTGCCCCGCGCATACCGCGCGATCTTCCCCCGCCCGATCTCCACCGGCTCATCGGCACCGCCATCCCGCCCCGCGTACAGATCCCCCACCATCAGCACCGAACGCCCGCCCTCGATCAGCTTGCCCGGATCGGCCCGCAGCTCGGCATGATCGGCCATCCAGCCCATCGTCCCGTGCATCCCCGCATCCAGCCACGCCCGCAATGCCCCGGCGTGCTCGCTGGGCTCAATCCCCGCGATCCCGGCGCAGGCAAATCCCAGCGCGCCGGCCCGTTCGACCAGCCGCCGACCCAGTTGCTCGGGTGTTTCTCGGTGCTCACTCAACACAGGATCATACGGGCCGCCGCCCGCAAGCGCGAAACGCGCCGCTCATGCCGGAGCGGGCTCGCCCTTGATCCAACCGTACAGCGTATCGGCGGCGTGCGACAGCATCACCCCGCTCTCCATCGCTGGCTCCGGGCTCCAAAGCTTGGGATACTCATACACAACCCAGCCGCGATAATCCATCTCGCCCAGCGCCCGGATCAGCTCACGCACCGGCACAACGCCCTCGCCCAGCCGGACCGGCCGACCGTCATCATCAACATCACAGATCCGCACAATCCGGGTGTACTCACCCAGCGTCCGCACGCCCTCGATCGGGCATTCGTCGTTGTTGAGCGACGCCAGGATGTTGTACGATGCACCCAGCCACTGCGAATCGACGGTCTCGATCAGTTTCAAGAGGTCCCGGCTGCGAGCGAACGAACCCGCGTTCTCGATCAGCAGCCGCACATCCGTGTTGCGGCAGGTCTGCGAGGCCAGCCGCAGCCGCTCGGTCACCCGGCGCATGCTCCATGTCACCGGCTCGGCCGCCGGGAGATTGCAGCCGTAGACCCGCACGAACTTGGTCCCCGTCCGGTCCGCCAGATCGACGAAGGACTTGGTATCCCCAACCCCCGCCTCCTCGTTGACGAAGATCCGCCCGATCAGCGGCGGATCGATCGCCTTGTCGTACTTCACGCTCGTCGCAAGGCACAGCGGGATCACCCCCGCGTCATCGAAGACCCGCTCGACCTCGTCGGACGACATCGACAGCGGATCGCTGGCCATCCGCTCCTGCGGGCTGAGGAAACTGCGCATTTCCACGCCCAGATACCCCATATCCGAGGCCTTGGATACGGCGTCGGCCAGGGTCCAGTCGGGGCAGGCGAGCGTCGAAAAGGCGATGTTCATGCGGGGGATCCTCTCGGGCGGGATTTGTGGTCGGTCCCCGGCCTCCCGGGGTCTGCAAGTCTATGTCTCCCCACCCTCGCTCGCACACCACCGCGCCCCCGGGCGTACACTCCCAAGACCACAAACCGGGCGGTCCGCAAACGCCCAGGAGCACCGCAGATGAGCCCACCACGCGACATCGAACAGAGCATGCACACCGACCTGGGCGACAAGATGACCTATTCGCGGTTCCTCCGCCTCGACAAGCTCCTCGATTGCCAGGACATCCACTCCGACCCCCCGCACCACGACGAGATGCTCTTCATCATCCAGCACCAGACATCCGAACTCTGGCTCAAGCTGATGATCCACGAGATGCGCGAGGCCCTGCAATACACCCGCGCCGACAAGCTGTCCCCCGTTTTCAAGATCCTCAGCCGCGTCAAGCACATCCAGGCCCAGCTCCTGCAGCAATGGGATGTCCTGGCGACCCTCACACCCTCCGAGTACACCCAGTTCCGCTACGCCCTGGGCACCGGCTCGGGCTTTCAGAGCGTGCAGTATCGTGTCGTCGAGTATCTCATGGGCAACAAGGACGCCCGGATGATCCCCGTCCACGCCCACGACGAGGGCGCGGTGAAGGTGCTTACCGAGACCCTCAACACCCCCAGCATTTACGACGAGTTCATCCGCCTGCTGGCCCGGCGCGGCATGGATATCCCCGCCGAGGTGCTCGAGCGCGATATCACCACCCCCCACACCTCGCACCCGGCCGTGCTTGAAGCACTCAAAACCATCTATACACATCCCAAAGACCACTGGGATGAATACGAGATGGCCGAGAAACTCGTGGATGTCGAGGAGCAGTTCGCCCACTGGCGCTTCCGCCACATGAAGGTCGTCGAACGCATCATCGGATACAAGACCGGAACCGGCGGCTCCTCCGGCGTCGCCTTCCTCCGCAAAATGATCGACCACCGCTTCTTCCCCGAACTCTGGGAAGTCCGCACGCACCTGTGAAGGTCTGCTTATGCACCTCAACGATGTAGAACTCAGCATTGAACATATCGTCTCCCGATTGGGAGATGAACCGCTGACAGAAGCACGAGTAGTCAAGCACTTGCACCCACTCTTCTCGCGCGTGCTCTCTCGAAACCAGCAGGCAGACGAGATTTATCTTGCAAACCACTCTCTTGGGCGCCCGCTCGACTGGACAAGCCATGTCATCCATACTGCCCTCGACGGGTGGTACAGCGAACTCGACGGTGTCTGGCCATACTGGATCGACGCCCGTGACCGATACCGCGCCCAGATCGCTCGATTGATGCACTGGCCAGACGATCACGCCGTCGTCCCCAAAACCAGCGCTGCGCAAGGGTTGCGGGCGGTGCTCAACGCGTTGCCGATGCCCTGCCCGAATGTCCTCAGCACCCGCTGCGAGTTCGACTCGATCGACTTC
>JBBDKK010000151.1:0-3377 GCA_040879395.1 Phycisphaerales bacterium | reverse complement strand
CAACGCGAGATAGTTGTCCCCGATCGTCCGGTGCATCGCGATCATGCCGATGTCCTGGAAAAGCCCCGCCAGAAACGCCTCGTCCAGAATCAGCTTGTTCCCCGCCATCTCCGCCGCGTACTTCGAAGCCACCGCCGTCGTCAGCGAACGCTTCCAGTACTCGGGATAGCAGAACGCATCCCCGTCCTCGGCCTTGAGCGACGAAACCAGCGAGAACCCCAGCACCAGCGATTTCACCGGCCCCAGCCCCAGCATCACCAGCGCATGATCAATTGAGGAACACCGCCGACGCAACCCGAAGAAACTCGAGTTCACCGTCCGCAGGATCTTGGCCGCGATCCCCTGGTCGTACCGGATCTCCTCGGCCAGCTCGTCCATCTTGACATCCGGGTCCGAAGTCAGTTCCAGCACGCGGCTGGCGACGCTCGGCAACGAAGGCAGGGTAGAGCAGCTCAGGATGTCTTCGAGAAGTTGGGTGTCCATCCGATTCATTTTCTTCGCTTGAGCCGGTCCGCCGCCGATCCGTCGGGGCGTTCCCAACCCCCGTATCGGTGTTTTATAACGGAGAGTTCACCCCCATCGGGCCACCGGCGGCCTCTTGCGGCTTCACAGATCCGGATAAACCCACCGCGCCGAAGCCACCTCAGAGCCGATCATCGACCGGATATAGGACGCAAGCAGCCCACCCAGCCGCCGCAACTGCCCCACCGGCTGGCCCGCAAGCTCCCCGGCCTCCTCCCCCGTCCGCAACCGACGCATCAGATCCACCGTCGATCGCCGAACCCGCCAAATGTCCGATAACCCACCCCCCTGCCCCGGGTCCGCCGTCAGCCCGCCCTGGAGCGCATCGAACCCGTACACCCCCGCCCCCGCGTCCAACGCCCCCCCGCTGACCACATCGACCATCAACTCCGGGCGCGACCCCGTGTACTCCAGCAGCCGCCACTGATACCACGCCAGCAGCGCATGGATCCCCTGCGGCCCCGTGCATTCCTCCGCCGAACCCAGCGCACCCAGCGCCGCCACCAGCGCATCGTAGATCTCCGGGTGCGGATCGTGGTCGTTGATCAGGCGGGGGATCAGATCGATCGTGTACATGCACGCGTGGTATCGCGCCAGGTCCTGCCGCATCAGGTGCATCGGCTCCAGGAGGTCCCAGGCCGTGAGCAGCGCCAGCTCGCTGCCGGGCTTGACGATCGCCACCATGTGCCCCGTGGTCGCGATCTCCACGCCGCCGGAAAACGGGGCCTTCTCCCGCTTGGAGCCCTTGGCGATGCACCGCATCAGCCCGTGCTCACGCGTCAGCAGCGATACCGTCTGGGAGGTCTCGGACCAGTCCCAATGCCGCACACAGATCGCTTCTCCCTGAATCGTCGCCACGCCACAGGGTAGGTCGATCCGGGCCGCCCGACCTATGCTCTGTCCATGCACTTCAACCTCATCGATCGCATCATCGAACGCTCCGATGCACACATCGTGACCCTCAAGCACATCAGCAGCGCCGAGGAGTACCTGCAGGATCACTTCCCGGGCTTCCCCGTCCTGCCGGGCGTGATGATGCTCGAATCGATGACCCAGGCCGCCCGTCAGCTGCTCGATCCCGATGACCGGGCCCCCGCCCCGTGGGTGCTCACGCAGGCCAAGGCCCTCAAGTACGGCTCGTTCGTCCGCCCCGGCGCGACCATCCGCGTCACCATAACCCGCCACGCCGACAACGACGACGGCTCCATCGACTTCAAGGGCGATGTCCGCCTGATCGAGCCAGACGCAGATATGGACAATCTCCCCGTCGCCTGCTCCGGCCGCATCACCCTGCGGCCCGCGATCATCAACGCCCCCACCGCGACCGTGGCCAACGCATGACCCAGGTCTGCGTCCCCATCATGGTCGAGGAGCACGCGTCCGCCATCCGCGATGCCACCCTCGCCGCCGAGCACGGGGCCGACCTCGTCGAGTTCCGCGTCGATGTGTACTTCGAGGATCAGGAAGAGTCTACCGACCTGCTCGCCGACCGGATCGGCCGCGTCCTCGATCTCGTCAAGGCCTCGCCGCTGCCGTGCATCGTCACCTGCCGACCGCACTGGGAGGGCGGCGAATACCACGGCGACGACGACGAACGCGTCTCGCTCTACGAAGCGCTGGGCACCTCAGACCACCCCCCCGCCTACATCGATGTCGAGCTGGCCACCTACACCCGCTCGGCCAACATCCGACAAAAGATCAACCTCGGCGTCAACCACCCCAAACAGCAACGCGCCGTCTCCACCCGGCTCATCCTCTCCACCCACGACTTCTCGGGCCGACCAGCGGACCTCACCCGCAAGCTGCTGGCGATGCAGGACGAACCCGCGTGCAGCGTCATCAAGATCGCCTACCGCGCCCGCTCCATCCGCGACAACCTCGAACTCTTCGAGATCCTCCAAAACCAGACCAAGCCCACCATCGCCCTGGGCATGGGCGAGTTCGGCGTCATGAGCCGCATCCTCGCCCCCAAGTTCGGCGGCTTCCTCACCTTCGCCTCCCTGCGAGACGAATCCACCACCGCCCCCGGCCAGATCACCATCGAAGACCTGCTGGGCCTCTACCGCTTCCGCAGCATCAAGCCCACCACCAAGGTCTACGGCATCATCGGCTGGCCGGTGAAGCAGTCGATGTCCCCGCTGGTCCACAACGCCGGCTTCGAGCACATCGGTTGGGACGGCGTGTATGTGCCAATGCCGGTTGAGGGGAGTTATGAGTCGTTCAAGGCGACGGTGCTATCGCTGATCGATCACACCGAACTCGACTTCGCAGGGGCGAGTGTGACAATCCCGCATAAGGAACACCTTTACGACTTCGGGGAGTTCTACAACCACACATCCTGGGACGAGTTTCCAACCCTTCTTTTGGCAGCAAACACGATGAGTTTGGCTCACCCGCATGTAGAGATTCATAACACCGACGCAGATGGGATTATGCATCTAGTGCATCGTGCCTTGCGAGGCTCTGAGTGTGAGCTAGCGGTCATCGGGTCGGGGGGCGTCGCACGGTCGGCTGCTTTCATTTGCTCAAGATACGCGGCACATGGAAATAAGCCTGAAGACAAACACTCATGCCGAGTAGTGATCTACGCGAGAAATCGAAAATCCGCTCGCAAACTCAAGAAGAGTCTTATCCGAGACACAGGGTACTGGAAGAACGCAGAGTATGAACTCGACAAGATCATTGACATTCGCGATCTCGTTTCGCTCCGGGAGAGCAACGCCGACCTCTACATCAACTGCACCCCCGTCGGCATGACCGGCGGCCCCGACCCCGACGGCCTCTCCATCCCCATCCCCGACATGCCCGACCTCGCCCCCGAAACCGTCTTCTTCGACACCGTCTATAACCCCATC
>JBBDKK010000150.1:0-3378 GCA_040879395.1 Phycisphaerales bacterium | reverse complement strand
GACAGATCCGATGTCCTCACGCAGACTGCCCATCATCCACCGCGACACCGAGAATCCGCGGTCGGGCATGAGCGAGGCCACGAGCATCGTCGCCGCGCCCAGGATGACCGAGACGATCGCCCCCACCAGGATCATGGTCACCGGATCGATCAGCCCCCGGCGTTGGCTGAGCACCCACACAAACACCAGCACCGCGATCGCCCCCAGCAGGGCCGGGAACGCCGCGGCCCCCGCCCCCAGCGCAACCCCCGCCTGCCAGGTCCGCAGCGTGACCGCGAACCCCGCCCCGGCGGTGAGGCCCATCAGATCCGGCGCTGCCAGTGGGTTGCGGAGAAGCGATTGCAGCAACGCCCCCGCCAGCCCCAGCGATGCCCCCACGATCGCGCCGACCAGCACGCGGTGGACTCGCAGTTCATGGATCCGCTCGTGATCGGAGAACCCGAACCCCTCTCCCCCTGCCCCCCCCACCATCAGCCTCGCCACAGCGATCACGCCGCAGAGCAGCACCAGCCCCGAGATGGTTAGGATCGCCCGCCGGTTCATGGCAGAGCGTATGCACATCCATCGCGGGAATCGGGTATCATGCCCCCTCAGACCGCCTTGAAAACGACTGGGGACCCCGATGAGCGAACCTCGTGTGCTGCGTGAAGCGACCTTCGATCAGAAGGTGAAATCCTACTGGATCTGGCAGCCCGTGCTGGTGCTCTCGCTGCTGATCGTCACGATCCCCCTGGCCATCGTCTACGCGATCATCGCACGGTTCGTCATCGACCACTACCTGGCCAACTTGAGCTGCACCCTCACCGAGCGGACCCTGGATATCAAGAAGGGCATCCTCAACAAAACCGAATCCACGATCCCGCTGGAAAAGATCACCGATCTCCAGCTCTTCCAGGGCCCGATCATGCGTCACTTCGGCCTCCACGGCTTCAAGGTCGAGACGGCGGGCCAGTCCAACTCCGGTGCGGGCTCGCTGGTGAATATCGTGGGGATCACCGATACCAAGGAGTTCCGAAAGGCCGTCCTCGCCCAACGCGACCGAATCCACGACCGCGAATCCTCCGCCCCGACCCCCGCTCCCGCGTCCGCGATCGACAACTCGGTGGGCCCACGGGGCGAGCAGTTGCTCGCCGAGATCCGCGACACGCTTGTGCGGATCGAAGAGCGGCTCGACACCACCCCGAGGGGCTGATCGTCGCCCAAGGCGGGGCTATGATTCGGGCCCGCTGGCGGGCGGCCGAGGACGGATTCGGACCATCGCCGCGGGACGAAAACCCACCCGATTCGGGAAGGATCGCACCCTGTGGCCGACAACACCATCAACTGCCGTCTCGTCACCCCTTCCAAGCAACTGCTCAACGAGCAGGTGACCTATGCATCCGTTCCCGCCTGGGACGGGCTGATCGGTTTCCAGCACGGGGGCTCCCCGATGGTCTCGCGGCTGGGGCTGGGCAAACTCCGTCTGGACTTCCCGCCGGATCAGGGCTCGGGGTCGCGCGAATACCTCGTCGAGGGCGGATTCCTGGAGATGGGCCACAACGAGCTGGTCATCCTGGCTGAAATGGCGATCCCGGCCGAGGAACTGCTCGAGAGCGAGGCCAAGGCCGAACTCGCCGAGGCAGAGGCCCGCGTGGTGCCTGATGACGCCCCCGACAAGCTCGCCGCCGTCGAGCGGATCACCCGCGCCAAGGAGCGGGCCAAGCTCAAGCTGGCGATGGCCCAGAACTCCAGAACCGTCGGGATATAACGCCCCGCCGATCGTCTCTCAAAGCCGCAGATATCGATATCAGGATGAGAACTTCGACATCACCCGTCGGAGATCGCGCGCGTTCTGCCGCTCTGCGATCGCCCTGCGTTTGTCGTGCTGCGCCTTGCCCCGGGCCACGGCCAGCTTCACCTTCACCAGCCCCTGAACGAAGTACATCTCCAGCGGCACCAGCGTGACGCCCTTCTGATCGACCTCGCGAGCGAGTTTGAGGATCTCCCGCTTCTTGGCCAGCAGCATCCGGTCCCGCTTGGGTAGGTGATTGAGGATCCCGGCGGGCTGGTAGGGGCCGATATCGACCTGGTGGAGCGTGAGCCGGGGCGGCTCGAGGTCCACGCTGATGTACCCCTCCTTGAGTGAAGCGTTGCCCTCGCGGATGGCCTTGACCTCCGAGCCCTCCAAGGCGATCCCGACCTCCAGCGTGTCCTCGATGAAGTAGTCGTAGAGGGCCCGGCGGTTGTTGAAACTCGGGGGGCCCTGTTTGGATTTTTTCTTGTTCTTGGCCATGGTCTCGTGGTCCCTGACCACAAGCATAGACCGATTCCCGCGGCGTTTGCGGGTCCGGAGCGTATCATCGAGCATGGCCCGATGCCGATCCACACCCCTTCTGCCGATCCTCACACTGCCGCTGCTCGCCTTCCTTCCGGCCTGCGTCCAGCCGCTCAATGACCGGATCACCTTCGGGGGTTCGCACAAGCCGCCCACATTCCAAGAGGTCGCCCCCGCTGAGACCTCCGACCCGTCGCTGAACCTGTTTGGCGAGGTCACGCGATTCCGGTCTGATTGGACCCCGACTCCCTACATTGTCACTTTCGACGGCGTCGTGCACGGGCATATCTTCCGCCTGCACGCCCCGATCGGCAAAGCCAGCACCCCGCGCGAATACGGACGGTTCCCCACCGGCCGCGATGTGCTTGCCGACCAGTCATCCAATTGGGCGAATGACCTCGGCGAAGGTGTCAAGGGGCTGGGGCGATCGGTCATCGGTGGGCCGTTCGCGGTGTTCTATTTCATCTGGAACGGGGAACTGGGCGAGCCGACGGTCACTCCAATACCGTACAAACGGACGCCCCAGACAGGCTGGGCCTCGGGATACCCCGCCCAACCGAGCGAGAACGCGGGGGCCGCGGCCCCGGAAACCAACGAGGAAACCCGCCCATGACCCAGCAGCCCCAGAGCGAGAACCCGCCCAACTGGTCCTTCAAGCCGGAACTGGAGATCAGCGTCCCCGATGCCGCGGCCCGGTTCGAGCGGTCGGAGGATGATTTCCTGCTCCTGGATATCCGCGAGCCGGATGAACTGGCCGTCGCGTCGATCGATGGGGCGTTGCACATCCCCTTGGGTGATATCCACGCCCGCCTGAGCGAACTCAACGCCGACGAGGATACCACCATCGCGGTCATTTGCCACAGCGGGCGTAGATCGCTCAAAGCCGCGCTCTTCATGCAGCAGATGGGCCTGCCCGGGACCCGATCGGTGGCGGGTGGCATCGACTGGTGGTCGCTCAAGATCGACCCGACGATCCCCCGTTATTGATCCCCCTCCTCCCCTACCGTTGCCCATGAGCAAGGCCGCGCAAGGAACCATCGAACTCAATCTGGCCCATTCGCCGG
>JBBDKK010000149.1:0-3394 GCA_040879395.1 Phycisphaerales bacterium | reverse complement strand
TTTCTCGGCCAGTTCCGAGGAATAGCCCATGAGTTCATCGCGGATGTTGCGGTAGTTCTCCGCGGGGCTCAGGCCGTTGTCCGGCGCGACATCGAGCACATGGATGATCACCCGCGTGCGTTCGATATGGCGGAGGAAATCGTGCCCAAGGCCCGCCCCGCCGGACGCTCCGCGGATGAGGCCGGGGATGTCGGCGATGACCAGGCGGCGGGACTGATCCAGCGCGGCGATGCCCAGCTGCGGCGAGAGGGTCGTGAAGGGATAATCGGCGATCTTGGGATCGGCGCGGGTGACGGACTTGAGGAAGGTGCTCTTGCCCGCGTTGGGCAGGCCCACCAGGCCGACTTCCGCGATGACCTTGAGTTCCAGCTTGAGCGCCCGCACCTCGCCGGGATCGCCGGGGGTGGCGGTGCGGGGGGTCTGGTTGACGGCGCTTTTGAAGTGCTCGTTGCCGAAGCCGCCGTGTCCGCCGCGGGCGATGACGATCTCGTCGCCGGGGCCCAGATCGACAATCTCTTCGCCGGTGTCCTCGTCGTAGACCACGGTTCCGGCGGGCACGCGGATGACCCGGTCCAGCGCTCCGGCGCCGGTGCACTGCTTCTTGCCGCCGCCCTCGCCGGGCTCGGCCTTCCATTCATAGATGCCGCGGAAGTCGATCAGGGTGTTGAGCCCCTCGTCCACGCGGAGGATCACATCGCCTCCCTTGCCCCCGTCGCCGCCGTTGGGGCCGCCCTTGGGCATGCCCTTGGCCCGCTTGAAGGAGACCTTGCCGTCTCCGCCCTTGCCGGCGGAGACCATGATTCGTGCGCGATCGATGAACATGGAGTGATGGTAGGTCGATGCCGTGTAAGACATTGCGCTTCAGGCGGATTCCGCGCAAATCGTGGGCACTTCGCCTCATCGGACCAAAGTCGGGCGTGGAGAAGGCCGATAAGGATCGGCGGACACCCACAGACAGGAACCATGCTATGACAACGATGACCGATCCCAACATCAACCGCCGCGCTTTCGAGCGATTCGTTCTCAATCCCGGCTACACGGCCGCCGCCGTCCGCCGCCATCCCGACGATTCAGGGTTTGACCTTGAGGGTCATGTCTACGACCTGTCCGAGGGCGGGATCTGCTTCGAGCTCGATGAGCCGCTGGAACCGGGCTCGACCGTCTCCATGCGGATCACCCTGCCCACCAACTGCGGCGAGGTCGGTCTTGATCCGGCGATCGAGTTGACGGGCAACATCGTCTGGTGCGATCTGGAGGAGCCCGGCGCCAGCCGCATGGCCCTGGCCATCACACACTTCGACCGCCCGGGTGACAAGGGGCGGATGATGCGCGCCTTCTCGGCCAAGCGTTACCTGCGGGCGGCGTGAACGGCTCGGCCCTCGCCGCACTCGGGGCAGATGGAAAGTCCATCCAATGCGTATGCGCACCTGGGGCACAACCCGAGCCGCTCGCGTTTGCGAACACGGCGGGTGACGAATATCCGTCGCGCACCCATGAGCAGCAGCCACACGGGCAGGGCATAGATGCTGGGGTTGAAAATAAGACCGAGGGGATGGTATTTCGTCTCAGGTGGTATTCTTAAGTTGCCTTCTTTGGGCCAAACTGTACATGCTGATTGCTGATCGTTCCAATACAGAATTCTTGTCGATCGGCCCACCAGTGGGTAGCCGAACTGGTGTATATGTAAGCTATACATTGTACCGCGAGGAAGATCGGCACGGTTGTACCAACGCCCAGTCCACTCTTTGCGATACCAGAAATCCACACAAAACCACTCATCTGGGCCACCGTATTTTTCCACAATCCTGGGGAGCGATGGGCCTTGTGAGCTGATCCATTTGTAACTGTGGATGTTTCTCGGCGTTAACCATCTCGGGTCGTCACCCGGATCTCGCTGAATCATGAACAAGTTCAGGCACATGGCGAGAATCGATAGGACGAGCAATGACACAATCGCGAACCGAGATGGGCGAGCGAGAAGCCTCATAATCATCACCGATTCGGCGGTTCCGCGATCGACCAATCACTCGACACCAGCACCAACCACTCCGGATTCCCCCGCCCCTTCTTCTTCCGCTTCTTATTCCCCACCGCCCCGCCCAGCACCGGGCTCTTGACCCAGCCCAGCACCTCGTAGCCCATCGCCGGCAGCTCGTCCCGGACCCGCTCGGCGATCTCCCGCGCGCGGTCCGGGTCCAGCACGCCGCCCTCGCCCAGGTCTCCCTTGTCGGCCTCGTAGTGCGGCTTGACGAGGGAGATGATGTGGCCGCCGGGCTTGAGCCATTTGGCGGCGGCATCAAGAGCACGGTCCTGCTTGGTCCAGCCCAGGTCGATCACCGCCAAGTCGATCCCGCCCGCCTCAACGACCTCCGCCGGCGGGTCCAGGTGCAAGGCGTTGGAGCGCTCGTGCACGACCACCCGTTCATCTGTGCGGAGTTTCCACGCGAACTCGCCGTAGGCGGTGTCGATGGAATGGACCCGGGCGGCGCCGTGACGCAGCAGGCAGTCGGTGAAGCCGCCGGTTGAGCAGCCAAAGTCGGCGCAGAGCATGCCCGATGGATCAAAGCCCAGTTCCGTGAGCGCGTGGTGGAGTTTGAGCCCGCCCCGGGAAACAAACTCGGGCCCGGCAGTGAGATCGGTTGCGGGTTGGGCGTGCGGATCGGGCTTGCCGGGTTCAGTCATCGCGGCCCTGGGCGATCTTCTCGGCGGGCTTGGGCGCAACCTCCGAGGAGGGCTTGAAAGCGTGCTCAAGGTTCTTGCCGCCCTGGGCGGTGACCACCGGGCGGGGAACCGGCGTGTGGGAGACGGGCACGCCGACGATGGCGATGCCTAGCTCGTCCGCCCGCTCGAGCATGGCGAACCGGTCGAGCATGATCACATCGCCCGCGGCGATCGCCAGGCAGGTCCCCCCGTTCTTGTGCATGTTCTCCAGCGTCTGCAGCCCCACGGTGGGGACATCCGAGCGCCGATCGTGCTGGGCGCGGGCGCCCTTGACCAGCGTCCAGCCGCCACGCCGGCACAGGTCGCCGGTGCGGCTGATCATTTTGTCGGTGCCCTCCACGGCCTCGACGGAGATCACATCCCGGTCGCGCACGGTCAGCGACTGGCCGATGTCCAGGCGCAGCAGCTCGGTGAGCAGCGGCCAGACAAACTCGATATCGGCCCGCTGGTTGGCGGTGGGTCGCGTCGAGGTCATGACGCCGGGCTCGGAAAGCTGGTCCGTGATGGGGAAGGTCGAATCGATGAGCGCCACTCCGTTCCTGTCGAGTTCGTCGGCGATCACCCGCAGCACGGCGTGCGAACGCCGGTCGTGGCGGAGGTGCTTGTACCATGCCACGGCGGTGGTGATGTCCGGGATATTCCGCACCAGCTTCCACCGCTGGTGCATGAGTTT
>JBBDKK010000148.1:0-3417 GCA_040879395.1 Phycisphaerales bacterium | reverse complement strand
ATGAGCGGTTCCGAGGCGTACGCTTTGGGGCTGGTGGATCAACTGGCCGAGGATCGCGACGGGCTGGATGCGTTGACGGCTTCGGTTGCGGAGCGGCTGGCGGAAGGGGGACCGAAAGCACTTTCTGCGACGAAACGGCTGCTGAACGAGATCGATGGGTCGCTAGATGAGGATGTGGTGCTGCGGGGCGCGGCGTTGTCGGCGCGGGTGCTGGCGAGACCGGAGGCGCAGGCCGCGCTTTCGGCTCGGTTGCGGGGCTGAGTCCGGGTCCGCGGCAATCGGAGGGGGAGGCGGGGCGGGAATGTCCCTTTTGCGAGTCTGCTGCGTATGATTGGGCTCACGCGAGGCTGCGAACGAGCGTGCGTCCACCCCGGCGGGTTGTTGGGGGTCGGGCGGTTCCATCGCAAGGCATGGACATTGTATGAGCAGCGAACTCCTGCCCGTAGAAATCGGCAGCGCCGGAGACGGTGGCAAGAAGATCGCGACGCTGACGCTTGAGCAGGCGGGGCGGCCGGTGGTGGTGATTGAGCAGTCGCTGCTCGAATCGCTGGAGGCGACGCTGGACTCGTTGCCGGACGATCTGGACGGTTTCATCCTGGCGTCGGCGGCGGAGCGGGCGTTTGTGGCCGGTGCGGATCTCAAGGCGATCATGGCGCTGAGTGATAAGGAACTGCACGCGTACCTCGTGTACGGGGCGAGCGTGTTCCAAAAGATCGCGGATCTACCCTGTCCCACGGCCGCGGCGATCCACAGCACGGTGCTGGGTGGCGGGCTGGAGCTGGCGATGCACTGCGACGGGCTGATCGGGGTGGTTGATCCGGACTCCAAGCCGTATCGGGTCGGGTTGCCCGAGGCGGGGCTGAAGATCTGTCCTGGTTGGGGGGGTACGAACCTGTTGCCGGCGCGGATGGATCCGGAGCGGGCGATCGTGGCGACGGCCAACGGCGTGCCGTTCAAGTCGAACGATGCGGCGGATCTGGGGCTGTTCGATGCGGTCTGTGATTCGCCCGAGGGGCTGATCGATGCGGCCAAGAACTGGCTGAGCGAGCGGGAGATGCCGTTCCGGACGGGCAAGCCGTCCCGGTGCATCCAGACGATGGAACTAGGCGAAGTCGAGGCCGCGCTGGATCGGGCCCGGGATGGGCTTGATGATTCGTTGCACGCGGAGGCGGTGCTTGACGCAGTGCGCGTGGGTGTCGGCGAGGGCTGGCCGGCGGCGATCGCCAGCGAGCGGGACCACCTGGTCCGTCTGCGGAACACGGAACCGGCCAAGGAAGCGATCGAAGCATTTTTCGCCAGATCGAGCAAGAAATAGCCATACCACCGCGCCTCCCGGGGAACCGTGGCGGCGGGGATCACTGAGTGAACAGGAGTTTGAAAACCATGGCCCAGAACGCCAAAGCCGACCTGAAGAACATGAAGGGCGTCGCGGATCGCGACAAGCAGATGATCGCCGATGCCGAGCAGTTGCTCGGGCCCGAGCCCTCGGACATGGGTGCGGTGAAGAACCTGTTCTGGGGCAACTTCCGCGAGGAGATGTACTTCCCGTACCCGGAGATCGCCAAGACCTCGCCGGAGGAAACGGCCGAGTGCGACCGGCTGCTGGCGGAGCTTGAGGAATACCTCAAAAATGAACACCCGTCCATCGAGATCGATCAGGAGCAGTACATCCCCGAGCGGGTGATCCAGAAGCTCTTCGACCTGGGCGTGCTGGGCCAGACGATCGGCAAGGAGTACGGCGGGCTGGGGATGGGGATCACCAGCTATAACCGGGTGCTGGAGATGATCGGCAAGTACTGCGGCTCGACGGCGGTGATGGTGTCGGCGCACCAGTCGATCGGCTGCAAGGCGGTGATGCTGTTCGGGACCGATGAGCAGAAGGCGCGTTGGCTTCCCAAGCTGGCCAGGGAATGGCTCAGCGCGTTCTGTCTGTCGGAGCCGCAGGTCGGATGCGATGCCGGCGGGCAGGAGACCACAATCGAGGTCTCCGAGGACGGCGAGCACTACATCATCAACGGCGAGAAGAAGTGGGCGACCTCCGGGGCGATCTCGGGGCTGTTCACGGTGATGGGCAAGCAGACGATCGACGGCAAGCAGCGGGTGACAGCGGTGGTGTGCACGCCGGACATGGAGGGGATCGATATCTTCTCCAAGAACCGCAGCAAGATGTGCATCCGGGGCACCTGGCAGGCGCGGATCCGGTTCACCAATGTGAAGGTGCCGCGGGCGAACCTGATGCACAAGGAGGGGCGCGGGCTCAATGTCGCGCTGACCTGCCTGAACTACGGGCGTTGCACGCTCTCTGCGGGGATGCTCGGCGGGGCCAAGAAGGCGATGGACCAATCGATCAAATGGTCGCAGACGCGGTACCAGTTCCAGCGTCCGCTGTGCGACTTCGAGCTGGTCAAGCAGAAGATCGCGCGGATGAGCGCGTACTGCTACGCGATGGACTCGGTGCTGTACATGACCACGGGGATGCTCGACCGGCACGACGACGACATTATGCTCGAGACGGCGATCTGCAAGGTGTTCTGCTCGGAGATGGGCTGGCGGACGGTGAACGATGCGGTCCAGATCATGGGCGGCGAGGGCACCATGACCGAGAACGAGATCGAGCGGATCTTCCGCGATTCCCGGATCAACACGATCGTCGAGGGCGCCAACGAGGTGATGCAGTCGTTCATCTTCGCCTACGGCGGCAAGCAGCTCGCCGAGCAGATGCTGGGCATCAAGGAGATGGCCGACAACAAGAAGTTCACCCCCACGATGCTGCGGGCGGCCGTGCCGCTGGGCATGGAGGTGTTCCTGGGGATGCGTCGCAAGGCCCCCGCCATCCACAAGGTTGACCCCTCGCTCCGCACATATGCTGATCGGTTGAGCAAGCTCATCAGCGAGTTCACCTATCAGTTCAAGGCGATCTCCAAGAAGAAGGACGCGGCGATCGTCACCGCACAGGCCACCCAGGCGCGCCTGGCGGACGCGGCGATCTACATGCATGCTTGGGCGTGCACGCTCTCGCGCCTAGACGCGGACATCCGCAACGGCGAATCGGGCAGCGAGTTCGACCGCAACCGGGCGTCGGCGATCCACTTCTTTGATCTGGCCGAACTGGCGATCCAGCAGGCCTTCCGCGATCTGTACGAGAACGCGGACGACACGATGCTGACGGCTGCGGATCTGGCGCTGGCGCACTCGGATACGCTCCCCAACGACCTGTTCTATATCCCGGAGAGCTCTCCCAACGCCAAGGACACCGGCAAAGAGCACGGCCAGGACCACATCAGGCAGTTCCCGGGAACGGGGCGCGAGAATATCGGCGCCAACGGGCGCGAGCACATGCAGGAGACGATCGAGCAGTTGTGAGCGGTCTGAAGCGTATTCTCTTAAACGCCGGCACCTCGGCGTTTTTTTTTTGCA
>JBBDKK010000147.1:0-3429 GCA_040879395.1 Phycisphaerales bacterium | reverse complement strand
CGGCAACCGGCCCGGCGGCCGCAGCGCCGGGCATCAGTAGGCGCTCGCTTCCTCGATGAAGCGACGCAGCTGCGCCGCGTCGAGGACCGCCGGCGGCGCCAGGGTCGGGAAGACGCATTCGAAGAACAGCTTGGTGCGGCGCGGCCCCGCCACGCTCTGTCCGTCGAACACATAGTCGTGGATGGCAGCCCCGGCGCGGAACCGGTCCGGGCCGAAGCCGGTGCCGCCGTCGGGGAACAGCGGCGCCTCCGGGTGCTTCGTCCGGCTGGCATGGCTGACGAAGGTTTCCCAGATGTCCGCGATCACGGCCTCGCCGTCCATGCCGGCCAGGCGGTCGCGGGCGATCAGGTCCAGCACCCGCCCGTCGAGGAAGCTGCCCATGTATTTCAGGAACACCATGTCCAGCGCGGCCAGCAGGTCCTCGCGCCGGCCGCCCCAGCCGCCGGTGCCGGAGATGCCGTCGGCGAGGATCTCGCGGAAGCGGACATATTCGCGGAACAGCAGCGCCGGCTCCCGCGCCAGGATCTGGTGCGGGTGCCAGTTGGAATAGCTGTAGGACTGGCCGGTGGAGCGCGCGTAGTACAGCGCCGGCAGACGCACCACCTCGCCCTGTGCCACTGTCAGCGCCCCGCTCAGCAGCTCCCGCCCCAGCACGGTCTCCATGTCCGCGGTGCGCATGAAGGCGCGGCGGGCGACCTCCGTCCGCATCACCGCATAGTACACCGCTTCGTAGGCGGCGAACTGCGCCTGCAGGCGGGCCACCGGGTCGGCGCCGCTCACGCTCGGGCCGCGATAGACGAGATATTCGAGGTTGAAGCCGGACGACCCGTCGGAGAAGTTCAGGTAGACGCCATGGGCCGCTGCGACCTCCGGCCGCGCCTCCAGCACTTCCAGGCAGTCGCCAAGGGCCGACAGCAGCAGGATGTCGTCGTCGGCGCAGAGACTGACATAGCGGGTCGCCACGGCGCGAAGCCCGTCGGCCACCTTCTCGTAGGGCCCCTTGTCGGGCGGATAGGCCAGCCGTTCCACCCGCCCGCCTGCGGCCGCGCAGCGTTCGGCATTGCGGCCGGCCGCCGGCTCCGGGCTGGAATCCAGCACCAGGATCGGGAAGCCGGCGCCCCGGCGCTGCAGGTAGGACAGCAACCGGTCCAGAAGCTCAGGCCGGTCATAGGTAGGAATGACAAGCGTGTAGTGGCGATCCGCCAGGGCCCCGGCCGTGACGGGGGCCTCCCCCGCCTCCGGCCGCAGGCGACGGCCGAAACGCCCCGCAAGCCGCTTCAGGGCCCCGAAGGACCCGGCATTCCGGTCGGACATGGCGAGGCGGCTAGTGGCGGCCGGCGGACGCTGCCCGGCGGGGCATCAGCGCCCACCCCCGGCGGCCGCGCGGCTGTCGCCCGCATAGGCCAACCCCCCGCCGCAGGGCCTCGCGCAGGCGCGACGCCTCCTCCAGCGCCTGGGCGCGTTCCGCCGCGACCAGGTCCAGCCGCCGCGTCAGCGCGTCCCGTTCGGCCTGCAGCCGCTGCACCTCCTGCGCCTGCACGGCCGGTGCCGGCGCCACGGTCAGGCCGACGCGGCGCGCCAGGCGCAGGGCGATGCGCAGCGCCAGCGCGCGGTTCGCGCGGCGCCACATATGGGTGACGGTCCTGCCCCAGCTCAGCCCGTGGCCGCGGCGATATTCGCGCATCTTCCAGAACAGGTAGGGAAAGAACAGGTCCCAGTCGCGCGGGTGCCGCAGCAGTATCCGCAGCATCAGGGTGCCCCAGGGCGACATGTTGCTGGGCGCACGGCGGAAGGCGCGGCGGATGTCGCGGTAGGCGCCCAGGCGCAGGCGTGCGCGCAGGGCGCGCAGCACCCGGGCCTGCCGCACCTCGTCGCGCATGCCCGCCTGCGAGTAGGAGCCGTCGCTGGCGCGGATCAGCGCCAAGGTGTCGCCGACGACGCATGCCCCGTGGCGGAGCGCGACGACGGTGTAGGCGAACGAGTCCGAGTGCCATTCCAGGTCCTGCGGATACCAGCCCAGGGCGGCGAGCGCGTCCCGGCGGGCGACGACGGTGTTGGAACTGATCGGCAGGTAGGCGCGCCGCATCCGCTCCAGAACCTGTCGCGGCGCCATATATTCCGGCAGGTCCGACAGGTCGAAAGTGTGGCGGATCGCCGGAAGCCTGGCGAAATGCTCGACCCGCTCGGAATCCCCCTGGATGACGCCGAGCTCGGAGAAGCACAGCCCCGCATCGGGATGGCGCTCCAGGACCGCCATCGAGCGTTCCAGGAAGTCGGGCAGGAGCTTGTCGTCGGAAGCGGCCCACACCAGATAGTCCGTCTTCACCAGCGGCAGCACCCGGCGGATCGACGCCTGCAGGCCCAGGTTCCGCGGGTTGCGCAGGAACTCGATTTCCGGGTGGCGGCCGGCAAAGCTCTCGATCACGGCCACGCTGTCATCCTCGGAGCCGTCGTCGATCACCAGGATCTGGTCGGCCGGGCGGCTCTGGCTGCAGATCGCCCCGAGCGAGGTGGGCAGGTAGCGCCCGTGGTTGTAGTTGGACAGGACGATCGCGACGCTGCGGCGCGCGCGGCCCTCCTCCGCGGGAGCGGGAGCTCCCGGACGATGCGGCACGGTCGCGCTGGTGCCGAAATTGCCCTTCACCTCGGCCCCCTTCCGACTGCAGGCATCCCCGATGCCGCCGCTTCTCCGCCGGCCGCCGTCGCGCGCCCATCCCGCAGCGCATCGGCCCGCAGCGCATCGGCCCGCAGCGCATCTGCCGGCCCGCCCCAACCCCGGAACCGCTCCGACAACTGCAAGTCTGCCTTGCTCCCCGACACCGGTCCATCCTCCGGCGCGACGATCCGCTTCGGTTGCATGAACTGCGCCAGGCCGTCCTTCTCCGCCGCCCGCCACCACGACAGAAGTGCGGCCGACAGTTCCGGCGCCTGCGGGTCCTCCCGCGTGAGCAGCCGCGGGCGGCCGCCGGGGCCGCGGCCCTCCAGCGCGACATAGATCCCGGGCACGCCTGCGCTGCGGGCGGCGAGCCCGAAGATGTCGAGGCAGCCGAAATAGCCCTCCGCCTCCATCGCGAACGCGGTGACGTCCTGCTCCGTCAGCCCGGCCTGTCGTATCGCATGGATACCGCGCGGCCATTGGCTCCGGCCGTCGGCACCGTGCACGAAGCGGTTCAGCAGGCAGATGGTCAGGCTTTCCTCCGCGTCGGCCAGCGCCTGCAGGCGGGGCAGCCAATGGCCCAGGCTCGCATCGGCGAACCCGTCCGGCGCCTCCGGCAGGCTCACCGCAAGGCGATAGCTCCGCGGATGGGCGATCTTGATGTAGTGGGTGACCTGCCGCCGGGGGTCCAGGCTGGGCCGGAACGCACGGCTGACGCCGCTGCGCTCGGCGTCCAGGAGGTCGTCCGGCGCATCGACGCGCCCAAGGGGAGC
>JBBDKK010000146.1:0-3460 GCA_040879395.1 Phycisphaerales bacterium | reverse complement strand
GTGGCGCGGTGGGACCGGACGCCGAGCAATATCCGTGCGGACCTGACGCAGCTGCGTCGGCGGGATGAGCATGCGCGGCTGCTGGCGAACCTGCTGGCATCGAGCGCCCGGTCGGGGGCGTCGCTGGACCAGCTGTACGCCTCGGGCGAGCTGCGGGCGGTGATCGATCGGATCGCGCCCGAGGATGAGGATCAGAAGGGGGATCAGGGGAGTGGCGATGGCGGCGGGAGGGCCGGGGGGGCTGGTGGCGGAGCGATGGCGTTGATGCTGCCGATGGAGGTGCCGCTGATTAATAAGGTGACGGCGGGTTACCCGGCGGATTTCACGGATATGGGGTATCCTGCCCGGATCGGGGACGAGTACATCCGCACGCCGGATCTGCACGATCCCGACGCCTTCGCCGCCCGGGTGGTGGGGGATTCGATGGAGCCGACTTATCGCGAGGGGGATATCGTGGTGTTCTCGCCGGCCCGGGAGGTGGTGGACGGCACGGATTGCTTCGTGCGCCTGGAGCCGGACCACGAGAGCACCTTCAAGCGGGTGTATTTCGAGCGTGGCGACGGGGGCGAGGAGATGATCCGCATCCAGCCGATCAACAACCGGTATGGCCCGCGGACGGTGCCGCGTGAGCAGGTGGCGGGGCTGTACGCGGGCGTGAGCGTGACGCGGTCGATCGGGTGAAAGATTCTCTTGGCCGGTGGCATGGTGCTCGCGCAGCGAGGGGCATGGATTCGCATTGTCTTCCATCATGGCCCCGGCTGCGCCGGCACCATGGCACCGTCTGGGTTCCAATTCCCGCAACCGGCGGGGATCGGGTGCGTAACGGGGGTTCCGGCGGGTCCCCACACGGGGGGCCCACACGGCGGGCTTGGTGTGCTATCCTTATGATCCCGGGCGGGTTCCATCGTTCCGGGAGCCGGAGTCGGCGGGTGGGATCGTGCCCGCTTCACACAGCAAGATGACGATCGAGACCCGATCGGTTCGGAGACCAAGCACATGGCCAAGATGTTCTATACGCTCGAGGAAGCCGCGACGAAGCTGGGGATGACCGAGGCGGAGGTCCAGTCGCTGGCCGAGTCGGGCCAGCTCCAGGAGTTCCGCGACCGCGATCGGCTGATGTTCAAGGTCGAGCAGGTCGACCTGCTGGCCGGCGACGCCGACGGCGACGATGGCGATGAGGACATCACGCTGGCGGACACCAGCGGCGGCATCGAACCGATCTCGCTGAGTTCCACGGGCAGCGCGTCCTCGGTGTCGCTGGAATCCAGCGGCGAGAGCACGGGCGTCTCGATCTTCGAGCCCGACGACGGCGATGAGGTGGACGCCAACGCCGACACGCTGGTCTCCAACGATGCCCTGGGCGGCTCGGGATTCAACATGGACGCGGGGGCGTCGGGCTCGGGCCTGGCGCAGCTTGCGTTCGAGCCGGACGATACCTCGCTGGGCGGGAACCTGCTCGATGACCTGGCTGGCGATTCGAACGCCGGGGGCTCGATGGGCGGGGGCAGCGCGATCGGCGGCTCGGCCCTGGGCGGTTCCGTCTCGGGCGCGCTGTTCGAGGGTGGCACCGAGACCGAATCCGAGTTCGCCCGCTCGCCGGCGATGATGCCGATGGGCGGCGGCGAGGTTTATGACGGACCGGCCTCCGGGCTCTTCGGAGGCGCGGCGCTGGGCATGGTCCTGCTGCTGCTGCTTGCGATGGGCGTGATGGTCCTTGGCATGACCGGCGGCTCCCAGCAGGTGCTCTCGGGGATCGATACCAATACCCTGTACATGATCGCCGGCGGCGGCGCGGGGGTGGTCATCATCTTCGCGATCGTCGGCTGGGCCATGCTGCGGCGGAGCTGAGCGACATCGGTGAACCAATACACACGCACCCGCGGGCGAACGCCCGCGGGTGTTTTCGTTTGGCTGGGTATCAGTCCTGTTCGACGCCGATCACCTGATAGCGCCCGCCGGGGATGTTGAGGGTTTGGAAGATGGTGGTGCGGGCGTAGAGGAGCTGCGGGCTGTCGGCGGCGAGGCGCACGAAGGCGTAGATGTGCGGGCCGCGGATGAGCAGGCAGTCGGCGGCGGTTGTGCATTCGATCGGGCCGTCGGCCGCCGGGTTGAGGGCCTTGGTGTGTCCCGATTGGGGATCGCGGACGGACCAGACGCTTCGGGCGTCGGCGTCGATGGAGAGGTTGAGGTGGACCAGTTCGGATCGGCCTTGGGGGGCGTGGTCGCCAATCGCCCGGCGGGCGACGCTCCAGGTGAGGGTCATGGGGGTGATGCGGGCTTGATGGGCGGCGGGGCGCTTGGCGGGGGCGGGGATTTCCAGCGGGCGGCGTGTGTGCGGGTGGCCGGTGGTGGCTTGGGAACTCATTTGCGGGCTCCCTTCCCGGCGCGTTTGGTCGTGGAAGCGTGTTCTTTGGATCGTCCGACCGAGGCGCGGGCGAGCAGGCGTGCGGCGGTCTGGAGGCCCGCGCCGCGGGGGCCGGTGAACTTGTGGGCGAGCGTGGTGATGAGCCCGAAGCCGTCGCGGATCTCGTCGAGGCGTTTGTGCAGGTCGCGGACATCTTCCTGGGAGTTGCTGGCGACCTGGGGTCCGAGTTCGCCGATCTCGTCGAGGGCGTCGAGCAGCGGGTCGACCTCGCGCTTGATGCGCTCGCGGGCGACGGCGCGGAGCATGGACCAGACATCCTGCTCGGCCTGGTAGTACTCCTTGCGGTCGCCGGGCTGGCGGACCTTCTCGATCACGCCCCATTCCAGCAGGGAGCGGACGGACATAGAGACATTGCCGCGCGAGACGCCCAGGCGCTCCATGATCTCGTCGGTGCATTGGGGGCGGCCGGTGATATAAAGGAGCGCGTGGGCCTCGGCCATCGTGCGGCTGATGCCCCAGACCGAGCCCATCCGCCCCCACGAGGCGATGAACCGGTCCTGGGCCTCGACGAGCTGGGCCTGCGCCTGGGCTTTGGAGCGGGCGTCGGACTCGGGATCGGGCTGCTTTTGGGGCCGGGATGAGGCGGGCTGGCGGGGCATCTGTATAGGTGAGTATTTCACGGAGGGGGCGTCGAGTCCATCAGTTTTCAAGATAATCTGAAAGTTGGAAAACTCAGTTGAGCACGATATCGGCGCACCCGAGCAGCCCGATGACGAGGGAAACGACGCCGTTGATCGTGAAAAAGGCCATCGGGATGCCCGCGCGGCCCCTTCTGGCCAGGACGGCGTGCTCGGCCAGCAGCAGCGCGGCGGTGGCGGCGATGGCGAGTGTGAAGAGGACTCCCAGGCGGTCATCGGCGGTGAGGGCCATCACCAGGCAGGCGAGGGCCAGTAGGTGCAGGGCGCGCGCCGCGCGGATGGCCCCGCGCCAGCCGAAGCGGGCGGGGACGGAGCGGAGCCCGGCGGATCGGTCGTGCTCGAGGTCCTGCAGGGCGTAGATGATGTCGAAGCCGGCCACCCAGCAGAGGACCATGCC
>JBBDKK010000145.1:0-3470 GCA_040879395.1 Phycisphaerales bacterium | reverse complement strand
AGCCGGTGTTGGTGTTGAAGCCGTTGAACCAAGCGTTGGGGGTGGTGTTCCAGTTGGTGTTGTTCCACTGGCCGCCGAAACCACCAAAGCCGTTGAAGCCGCCGTTGAAGCCGGGGTTCCAGGAGTTGGTGGGCGTGCCGGTGAAACCGTTGTTCCAGCCGGTGAAGCCGGTGGGCGACCAGCCGTTGAATCCGGTGAAACCGGGATTGAAGCCGTTGAACGCGGGTGCGAATGGGGAGTTGAACATGGTCTTTGGTCCTTTGGTGTTTGGTGTGATCACGCGCCTGCCGTCCCGGCCGCTTGCCGGGGGCATGTCACGGAGATCGACCCCCGCCGCCACCGGGTTTGGTCCCGTTGGGCGGATCTGCCCAGATTCCTGTTTCCGGGGGGCGTCCCGCGCCACCGGAGCGGCAGGACTTGCGCGAACAGAGATCGGGAAGTGTTCAACTCGGCTCAGCGGCGGTCGAAGAGCTTTTCGAGCTGCTCGATCGTGAGCCGGACCGTGGTGGGCCGCCCGTGGGGGCATGAGCCCGACCGCTCGGTCTGGCGGCGCAGCTCCATGATCGCCGCGAGTTCCTCATCGCTGAGGCGGTCGCCGGCCTTGATCGCGGCCTTGCAGGCCATCATGTCCAGCACCTCGTGCAGGGCCTCTTCCGAATCGGGGACGAAGCCGTCCTGATCGATCCGCTCGAACAGCTCGCCCAGGAACGATTCGGGCTCGACGCCGCGTGAGAGCAGGAAGCTGGGCACCGCGCTGACCCCCACCGACCGCGGGCCCATCGGGGCGCCCTGCACGCCGATGCGTTCGAGCAGGGGTGCCAGTTCATCGAACATATCCACCACCGAACCGGGCACATCCAGCACGATGGGCATGAGCACGGCCTGCTGCTCCAGCGCGCCGTTGCCCGTCACGCGGGCCATGAGCTTGTTGAACATCACCCGCTCGTGCAGGGCGTGCTGGTCGATGATCAGCACCCCCTGTTCGTCTTGGGAAATCAGGTAGCTCGAGTGCACCTGCAGGACCTCGCTGAGCCGCTGGACGCGGGGCATCTCGCCGTCGCGGTCCTGCCACGAGCCGGTCACGCCGCTGCCCGCAGGGGCGAATCCCGCATCGACCTGCCCCGGCGATACCCCGCGCTCGATCACTTCGCGGATCCGCCGGCGCATCTCGGCCCCGTCGTTGGCGGTATCCCGGTCTTCTTCCCCCCCACCGCTTTGGGCGCTGGGTTTGGCGCGGATGTACTCGACCAGCTCGTCCACCTGCGTGTCGATCCGGCGGCTGAGTTGTTCAGGGTCCACGCCCGGCAGGATCCCCCCGCCGTGGCCCAGGCCCGGCAGGCGCTGGGATAGGGTGGGCGTAACATCGGCCCGCATCAGCGCATCGCGCACCCCATGGTAGATCGCCCGGTGCACCATCGACTGGTCGCGGAAGCGGACCTCGAGCTTGGCCGGGTGGACATTGACATCGACCGCCGTGGGCGACATCTCGATCATCAGCACCCCGGTCGGGTGCCGCCCGGGCTCGATCAGGCCGCGGTAGGCCTCGCGGATGGCGTGCTGGACCGTCCGGTCGCGGATTGTCCGCCCGTTGAGAAACACATGCTGGGCCTTGCTGGTGGCCCGGGCGATCGAGGGAAGCCCCATCAAACCCCACACCAAGATCCCGCGGCTGTCATCGTACCGGTCCACGCTGACCTCGATCAGCTGGTCTTCAAGCTCGTGGCCCAGCAGCTCCACCGCGCGGGCCCGGGCCGTTTGGTTGATCGGCAGGTCCAGCTTCACCTTGCCATCGCACACGCACCGCACCCCGATGGCCGGGTTGGCCATCGCCAGGTCCCGCAGCCATTCCAGGCAGCGGGTCTGCTCGGTGGTGCTGGTCCGCAGGAACTTGCGCCGGGCGGGGGTGTTGAAGAACAGGTTCCGCACCTCGATGGTCGTGCCCACCGGGCAGCCGGCGGGGCGGGGATCGCCGATCGACTCGCCCGCGGCTTCGATCTCGCGCCCCTCGTCTTCTCCCCTGGCCCGCGAGCGGATCAGCACCCTCGCCACCGATGCGATCGAGGCCAAGGCCTCGCCGCGGAAGCCCATCGTGGCGATCCGATCGAGATCCTCGGCGTGCTCGATCTTGCTCGTCGCGTGGGCCGCAAGGGCCAGGACCATCTCCGTGGGCGCGATGCCGTGCCCGTCGTCGGCGATGCGGATCAACTCCACACCGCCCTGCTCAAGATCCACCGTGATCCGGCTCGCACCCGCGTCGATCGAGTTTTCCACCAGTTCCTTGAGCACGGACGCCGGCCGCTCGATCACCTCTCCCGCGGCGATCTGGTTCACCAACAGGGCCGGGAGCTGCCGGATCCGGGCGGTTTTGGGGGTGTGCGTATCGGCGTGGGTCGGCTGGGCGGGCATCGCGGGATCGTATCACCCCGGACTCGGACACAGCACGCTGCACACGCCCAAATTCACCCCTCCCGCCGCCCGTTGCGCCCGACGGGGCCCATACCATCTGGCATGACCGATTCCATCTTTTCCAAGATCATCCGAGGCGAGGTCCAGGCCCACAAGATCTACGAGGACGACTTCGTCATCGCCATCCTCGACATCGGCCCGCTTTCCGAGGGCCACACGCTGGTGATCCCCAAGGAGCCGGCCGAAACCATCGACCAACTCTCCGACGATCAAGCCGCCGCCGTGGGCCGTGTGCTGCCCCGCATCGCCAGGGCCCTGATGAAGGTCACCGGGGCCCAGGCCTACAACATCCTGCAGAACAACGGGGAGGACGCCCACCAGGCCGTCCCCCATGTCCACTTCCACATCATCCCGCGGTTCAAGGACCGTGGCGAGAATGTGAAGGGCAAGCCGGACAAGGAAAACGGCCCGGGGCTGCGGATGGACTGGACGCCGGGGACGCTGACCCAGGAAGAAGCCCACGATCTGGGCAAGCACATCAAGCGCTTGCTCTGATCCCCACAGGAATACCCGCCTCCATCAGTCGGCCTCTTCCCGGAGGTGCCGCGCCTGGGCGATGGGGAGCGTGCGTGGGCCATCGGCGGTCGCGATGGTGATACTTTCTAACGGGTCCAGATCCTCGACCAGCCCCCGGCAGGTTTCTTGGCCGAGCCCGAATGCCCTGACCGTGCCGACCAAGGCATCATTGGCCCGGTAGTAGTCCCGGACCGCCCCTCGTTCGGCGGCGAACCAGTATCCCATCCGCTCCACCAGGCCGCAGAGCACCTCCGGCCGCGATACGCTCGACCCGAGTTCCTCCAGCGAGACCGCCCGGCCCCAGACCGCTTCACCGGCATTGCTGGTAAGGGGCGTGCAGTTGATGCCGATCCCCACGAGCGTCAGCCCTTGCCGGCACTCGATCAGGATGCCCGCCAGCTTGCGTTCCTTTTCTCCCCCGCGGGCCACGATGTCGTTGGGCCACTTGATTGCCAGCTCCACGCCAGCGGGGACGAAACGGGAGAGCG
>JBBDKK010000144.1:0-3491 GCA_040879395.1 Phycisphaerales bacterium | reverse complement strand
GTCTTTGTGGAACGCAGCACCAGGAAGCATTCCATGATCCCTGGCACCGCGCCCTCGGAAAGCTGGATGAACTTGAGCCGCTTGTGGAGGTCGCTGTCGCTGGTGATCAGCGCGCCGCCGATCGAGTCGCTGTGCCCGCCGATGTACTTGGTCGTGGAATGGCAGACGATATCCGCCCCCAGCGAGAGCGGGTTCTGTAGGAAAGGCGTGGCGAAGGTATTGTCCACCGCCAGGATCGCGCCGCTGGCCTTGGCGATCTCGGCGACCGCCTTGATGTCGGCGATTTTGAGTGTGGGGTTGGTCGGGGTCTCCAGCCAGACGAGCTTAACCTTCTCGTCCATCGCCGCTTTGACCTCTTCGAGGTCCGACATATCGACCATGACCGTCTCGATGCCGAGCTGTGCGAAGACGCGGTTGAAGAGGCGGTTGGTGCCCCCGTAGACATCATCGCCCAGCAGCACCTTGTCGCCGCTGCTCAAGAGATGCAGCACGGCCCCCGTCGCCGCCACGCCCGATGAGAAGCACAGCCCGTAGCGGCCGCCTTCCAGGTTGGCCAGGTTGGCCTCCAGCGCGGCCCGCGTCGGGTTGGCGGCCCGGGAGTAGTCGTACTCCCCGATGATCTTGCCCGGCGACTGCTGGACATAGGTCGAGGTCTGGTAGATCGGCGTCATGATCGCGCCGGTGCTGGGATCGGGGCGCTGCCCGGCGTGAATCGCCCGGGTCCCGAAATCACGCTTGTCGGTTTCGTCCATACAGTGGCCCTTCGATGAGTGCGGGGTGGGTTTTGCGGGTTGGAACTGAGCTGAGTCGTCAGTTCTTCGCGTTGAGCTTTGCGAGGTATTCGATCAGGTCGATCTTTGAGATCACACCCACGATCTGCGATTCGTCGATGACAATGGCGACATGGTCGGTCTCGAAGATGCCGTAGAGTTCTTCGACCCGGGCCTTGGTGTGCAGCAGTCCCGCGATGGGGTTGGCGATGGCCGAGATCGGCGTATCGCCCTTGACCGAACCGTCCTGAAGCCCGCGGAGGATATCGACCTCGTGCACGATGCCGGTGGGCTTTCCCGAACTGCCGACCACCGGCACCTGCGAGATGCCGTTGGTCCGCAGCGACTTGATCACCATATCGACCAAATCACCCTCTGAGACGGTGACCACCGGCCGGTGCGAGGCGATAAGGTCCTCGATAAGGCCCAACCCCTTCTCCGGCTCAAGAAAGCCGTGCATCTTCATCCACTCATCGGAGAGGTACTTGGTGACATACCGCGTGCCCGAGTCCGGGCAGATCGCGATGACTTTCTTGCCGGGGCCCATCTCCTTGGCGATCTTGCAGGCGATGTGGACCATGCCGCCGGACGACCCGCCGCAGAAAATACCCTCTTCGCGGGTCAGACGCCGGGCCATGGTAAAACATTCGTAGTCGTTGACCTGATACATCTCGTCGACGACGCTGGGGTCGAACGCCTCGCACTTGATGTCCTCGCCGAGGCCCTCGACCTTGTAGACATAGGGGGTCGGGAGCGTGCCGGTCTTGAAGTAGTGGTAGTGCACCGATCCCAGGGGGTCCACGCCGATGATCTTGGTCTTGGCGCCCATCTTCTTGAAGTACCGACCGATCCCCGAGACGGTGCCGCCCGTGCCGGTGCCCACGACGATCGCGTCGACATCGCCGCCGTTGGTCTGCTCGTAGAGTTCCCGCCCCGTCATCACCTCGTGGGCCTCGATGTTCCACTGGGAGTGGTACTGGTCCATGTAGAACGAGTTGGGCGTCTCGGCGGCGATCTTTTTGGCCCGGTTCACATAATGCTCGGGCGAATCGCCGGGGACATCCGTGGGTGTGATGATGACCTGGGCCCCGAAGGCCCGCAGGCCGTCGATTTTCTCCTGGCTCATCTTGTCGGGCATGGTGAAGACGGCCTTGTAGCCCTTGACGGCCGCCGTCATCGCGGCGCCCAGGCCGGTGTTACCCGAGGTGTTTTCGACGATCGTCCCCCCCGGTTTGAGTAGCCCCTCCTCCTCGGCCTTGGTGATGATGTAATAGGCCATGCGGTCCTTGATCGAACCAGCGGGGTTCATGAACTCGCACTTTGCATACACCGTCGCCGAATCCGGCTGAACAACCTTGTGCAACTGAACCAGCGGCGTATCGCCGATCGCTTCGAGGATATCGTGCTTGATGGGGGAAGTTCTGGTGACAGCGTCGGGGGCGTCGGTTTTGGAGACAGTATGCATGCCCGGATCATAGGGAACGGGCCCGGGAAAGCCATGAAACGGTGGAATACAAGAACTTTCGCGGCGACCCATCCCCACGGGTAGCCCGGAAGGTTTCCTCCTGTATGATCCGAGGGAGATTCCTTGGTATTTGCCCTCACCCTTGCGACTATTCCTTGCCACTCAAAGGACGCCATGCACGAACAAATCGATCGTCTCCGGGATGTGCATGAGCGGCTCCTGCTCCTGCTGGAACAGCAGTCCATCCTCGCGGAGTTCAGTTGCCTTGCTCTTGAAGCGAACAGCACGGAACAGCTCCTCAAAGTCGCCCCGGAGATGGCCGCCCGCGGCCTCCGCATCGCGTATGTCAAGGCACTCAGGTATCTTCCCGATGAGAAACAGTTCCTCATCGTGACCGGCTACGGCTGGGATGAAGATGTGGTAGGCAAGGTCAAACTCGGCGCCGACCTCGAATCCCCCGCCGGCTTCGCCTTCGCCACCGAGAGCCCGGTGCTGAGTAACAACCTCGGAGCCCAAGACCGCTTCCGCGTGCCCAAGGTGCTCGTCGACCACGGCGTGAACAGCGCGATCAATGTGATCGTCAACACCCGCCAAGGACGCTGGGGTGTCTTCGAGGCCGACAGCAAGCACCCCGACGCCTTTACCTACGAGGACACCAACTTCCTCTACGGCTTCGCCAACATTCTGGGTATCGCCTTGAGCAACGCTGATGATGAAGAACAATAGCCGGTTCGTGTGTCAGTCAGTTCCGGTCCAGGTATTGCCGATACACAGGCGGAATGCCGATGGTTGAAGAATCGAAACCCCGGAAGCTGGTGATTGCCGGTGGCAGCGGCTATCTTGGCCAATCGCTGACTCGCCATCTGTTGAACACCGATCCGAACGGCTGGCGGATCACCATCCTCAGCTGATCCCGGCCTGCGGTTATCGATGACTTTCCCGAGGTGATCCATTCACAATGGGATGGACGAACGCTGGGCGATTGGACTTCTGCGATTCAGAACTGCTCGCATGTGCTCAATCTCGCCGGGCGATCGGTCGACTGCCGCAAGACGCCCGACCGGTGTGATGAGATACTACGATCTCGCGTCGAATCCACCCGGGTGCTCGGCGACGCGATTTCACGGCTGGAGAGCAGGCCTCGGGTCTGGGTACAGATGAGCACCGCGCATATCTACGGTGATCCGCCGGCCGTGGTTTGCGATGAATCTTCATCCCCGGGGTATGGGCTCGCTCCAACCGTGGGCCGTGCATGG
>JBBDKK010000143.1:3154-3559 GCA_040879395.1 Phycisphaerales bacterium | reverse complement strand
GGCCGAGGGCCCTGGCTCGTTCATCTTCACGCCCGACACCCGTGCCGACAGCCCGCGCAGGGACCCGCCGGATCTGGCCTTCAAGTTCGTGTCCGCCAGCGCGGTCGACACGCGCGATTCGACCGTGCGCGAGGAGCAGGACCATGTCGCGTTGCAGCGTACTTGGTTTACTTTCCGCGATCCCAAGCCGGCAACCGGCGGCGATGGCGATGAAGCCGAGGTGCTGGGGACCATTGTGCTGTTGCCGGGCATGTTCGGCACGCCCGAGCCGATCGTGGACGCCGCCGAACGCTACTGGCACAGCCGCGGCTACGCGGTGCTCCGCATGCTCGCCCATCCATCGCGTTTCACCCAGCACCTGACGCTGAGCGTGGGCGAGGGGCTCGAGGAGGCGGCCGCCTCGCG
>JBBDKK010000143.1:0-3144 GCA_040879395.1 Phycisphaerales bacterium | reverse complement strand
GACCGTATCGCCGAGTGCGCCTACGCCACCGACGCGGCGATGGACCATGTGATCGCCGCTCGGCCGGGGCTCGCGGACAAGCCCACGGTGCTGGTGGGGATGTCCGGCGGGGCGATGGCCCTGCCCACGGTGTACGCCTACCGCCCGGACCGATACGACAGCGCGGTGCTTATCGCCGGCGGGGCCAACTTTCTGCGGATCATGATCGAATCCAACTACCGCGACTGGATCGACGCGATCATCCTCGATTTCGATCCATCATCGCCGCTGGACAACGGGAAGCCCACCGCCGGGCAGGTCCAGCGGCTCAGCGAGTTGTACCTCGGCAAGTCGCGGCTCGATGCCTACCACACCGCCGCCGAGATGAGCCGGATCCCTGTGCTGATGCTCCACGCGACCAACGACCGCGCCGTCCCCGCGGCCTTGGGGAATATCCTCCACCAGCGCCTGGCCGAGCCGGAACGCTGGACCTACCCCCTGGGCCACGAGCTGATTTTCGCGGGCCTGCCCACGCAGATCGCGCGGATCGATCGCTGGCTCACCGAGCATGTGCTGGAGGCAATGGGTGGCCCGACGGTGACGGAGTCGCCTTCGGGTGAAAGTTCTGGAGCCGCCGATTCCGAATGAGGCCGCGTCGCATCCGGCTCATCCCGGACGCTCCCGATGGCTCAGTCTTCCATCCTGATCCGTTCGATCAGCCGCCCGGCACCGATCATCTCGTCCCCCTGCACCTCGATCAGGACCATCTCGCCGGTGCGGTGCCCGGCCGGCATGGTTGTGAGGCCGTTGCAGATCGTGCTCACCAGGCGGGCGCATGTGGGGTTGTGGCCGATGATGGCGACGCTGCCCGCCCCGCGGGCGTCGATGAGCACATCCAGGGCGTCGCTGAGGGTTCGCTCGGCCGAGAGCCGATCGTCTAACTGCGGCGTCTGATCGAGCGCTTCCCAGATCGGCTCGGCGGTTTCCCGCGCGCGGATGTAGGGCGAACTGAGGACCATCTCCGGCGGCTCGTCGCGGGTGCGGAGGTTCTCGGCGAGCCACTGCGCCTGGCGGTGCCCCTTCTTGCGGAGCATCCGGTCGGCGTCTTTTCCGGTCTCGGATTCCGTGTTTGCCTTGCCGTGGCGGATGATATAGATCAGCATCGTGATTCGCTCCGTCCTGTTCTTCAGGCCCCGCTCAGTGACATGCCCAGCGCATGCCCGCTCCACGCCATGAGCACGCCCACGCACACGCTGATCAGGGCGTACGCCGCCGCCGTGCCGATCCGTCCGCTGTTCATCAGTTCCAGCGTCTCCCATCCGAACGCCGAGAAGGTCGTGAACCCGCCCAGCACACCCACGACGAGCAGCACCGCAACTGCCCCGTTGGACCCGTCCGCCCGGTCCATCAGTCCCCACGCCAGACCGATCAGCCCGCAGCCCGCCAGGTTGACCAGCAGCGTGGCCACCGGGTACATGCTCAGCCAGTGGGGGGTCTCGGCGGCCGGAGGCGTCAGCCGGGCGATCCCCAGCCCCACGCCGTAACGCAGGACCGATCCGATCCCCCCGCCTACAAAGACCAACAGCAGCTTGAACATGCATCCACCCTAGCCGATCCGAGTGGCCCTGTCCCGCTGCCGGCGGGGGACAGGGCTATAGCGATCTCACATCCCCGGCGGGCGTGGACCGTCGGCGGAGGCGTGCTTGTAGGCGGTGATCGAGCCCAGGACGATCATCACGATGCTCGACGACCCCTGGAGGCCGTAATACGCGTTCTTCCAGTTGTGATAAAGCCACGCTCGGGTGCCGTGTTCCGCGGCCCAGTTCCAGTTGATCACGCTCACCGGGAAGAGCACCGTGACCACCATGAACACCGTGAGGGCGGCGCACAGGATGCCCAGGCCCCGGGTGCCCCGCCCGCTGGCCCAGCGGGCGCACAGGCCGATCGCGGCCCCGAACACCCAGACCAGCGGCACCGCGCGTGTGTTGTTGGTGATCATCGATTTATACACCCAGACGAACAGCAGCCACAACCCCCAGCAGGCCGCCATCGTCGCCACCGCTACCATCGCCCCGCGCCGGACCTTTGCCGGTTCACGCTCGGCGGGCTCCACCGGGCGGGCTTCTACGGTCGGTTCGTCGAGCCCATAACGCAAGGTCATTTCTTGGCACAGTTCGCGTTCATGGTCGGTGACCTCGCCCAGATCCATCGGCTCGCGGTCCGATGAGTACGCTCCCAGCGAGCTGAGGTAATCGCGGACCTCGGTGTTCGTTCGTTCGTCCCAGCCCAGTCCCAGGCGCGTGTAGACGGTTTCCAGCGTACCCGGCCCGTCGGCCCGCAGGTCCTGATAGCGGATGCGGGTCACGCGGCTCTGCTCGATCGCCTCGAGTTCGCGTGTGCATTTGTCCTCGGTGGCCGCGTATTCCTCGACGATCCGATCCCGCAGGGTCTGGACATCGGGCGCGTCTTCGAGCAGATGCGATGAGAGGGCTTCGTGCATCCGCACATTGGAATCGATCACGGCCCGGGGCGGACGCACGAGGTGCACGAACCGCACATTTCCCCGGCACAGGCGTTCGATTTCCGCGACCCGTGAGGTGTGGCTGGGGGTTTTGAGCAGGACGCGCCGATGGCGGTTGCGTCCCCGGGTCAGTTTCCAGACCAGCATCGCGGTCAGCGACCGCCAGCGGAGTTTTTCTTTGTCGGTGAGGTTCTCAAGATCGTGCCACCTTTGCCAGTCCTCCCAGCCGCTGGGGAAGACCAGCCGCCCGGGGATCGGGCTGCACAGGCCCCATGTGGCCAGGGCGAAGTCGTCCTCGGCGGGCCAGTCGGGGCCGAAGCCCACGCCGTCCTGGGGGCGGGTGCTGCCCAAAAACGGCACCAGCAGGAAGCGGACCACCGACCACCCGATCCAGAACCCCTGCCCGGCAAGGCACTGGTGCCATCGGGGCGTGACGAAGCGCGGGTCGCAGGCCATGAGGTTGTGCAGGTGCGTGGTGCCCGAGCGGTAGTAGCCCAAGATCACCACCACGCCCGGTTCGTGCTCGATGCGCGGGTCGTGGCGGAAGCGACGCATGCGCACGAACCACAGCAGGACCCGCTCGAGCACCGTGCATACCGTGCCCACGAAGCAGGTGAACAGCACGAACACCATCCGCGGCCAGT
>JBBDKK010000142.1:0-3578 GCA_040879395.1 Phycisphaerales bacterium | reverse complement strand
CATGTGCTACGCGCTCATGTTCCTCTTCACTTTCTCCATCGGCGGGCTCACAGGCCTCCCCCTGGCCACGCTGGCTACCGATCTCCACCTGCACGATTCCTACTTCGTTGTGGCCCATTTCCACTATGTCATGATGGGCGGCACCGTCATCGCCTTCATGGGCGGCATCCACCACTGGTGGCCCAAGATGTTCGGCAAGATGTACTACGAGCCCGGCGCGCTCGTGGGCATGGTGCTGGTCTTCATCGGTTTCAATGTCACCTTCTTCACCCAGTTCTTCCTCGGCACACAGGGCATGCCCCGCCGCTACGCCAACTATGTCGATGAGTTCCAGACGCTCCACCAGATCTCGACCTACGGCTCTTGGGTCCTTGGGCTCGGCTTCGTCGTTCACCTGGTCGTGTTCGTCCACTCGCTGATCGCTGGCGAGAAGGCCCCCGCCAACCCATGGGGCGGCCTGACGCTCGAGTGGGAGTGCGAGTCGCCGCCGATCGAGCACAACTTCCACCACGAGCCACTCATCAAGCACGGCCCGTACGATTTCGATACCACCGTGCCACCGCACTGGGACCCCAAGGACTACCCGATCCACCCGGACGCCAAGGTCCAGCACTGAACCCGTCATGATCCAGCAACAGCCGGTCGTCCGCGAGGGCGACTCGACAAAGGGCTGAACCAATGAGCACGATGATTGATACCAACCCGACCGATGTCCCGGCCCACATCCTCCGGAGCCCAAAGCACTGGCGCAACCGCGCCTTCGGGCACCACTGGCGCACCGGCGATGAAGAGTTCGACGCCGCGAAGTTCGGCATGTGGCTCTTCCTCACCACCGAGGTGCTGCTCTTCGCCGGCATCTTCTGCGGCTACGCCGTCTTCCGCATGCTCTACCCTGAGGCGTGGGCCAACGGCAGCCACTACCTCGATTGGCGATTCGGCGCGGCCAACACCGCCGTCCTGCTCTTTTCGTCCTGGACCGCGGCCAACGCCGTCCGCCTGGCCCAGCTCGACAAGCAGTTCTGGCTCAAGGTCAATGTCATCATCACCATCATCTGCGCGGGCCTGTTCCTCTTCATCAAGCTCAAGTGGGAGTACATCCCCAAGCTCTCCGAGGGCAAGGCCCCGGGAACATTCTTCTCGTATCCATTCGCCCACAACCCCCACGAACCCCTCTGGTGGTCGCTGTACTACATCGGAACAGGGCTCCACGCCTTGCATGTCATCATCGGGGCCGGGATCTTCGGCGTGGTCCTCTACTACGCCCAGCGTCACCAGGCCTACGGCCCAACGCAGTACACGCTCGTCGAGAACGCCGCGCTCTACTGGCACCTGGTCGACCTGATTTGGATCTTCCTCTTCCCGCTGCTGTACCTCATCCACTGAGCCGCTCCACACCGATCCCCCCCGGTTCACGCCGAGAGATACCCCATGAGCCACACACCACACACCGCCGCAGAGAACAAAGCACAACTGGGCTGGGATCCCGATGACCCCCACGGCATCAATCCCCACCACGGCGAGCACCACCACTACATCGCCGACTGGCGCATGCAGGTGACCGTGCTGGTCGTGCTGCTGTTTTTCACCGCCCTGACCGTTGCGTTCTTCAACTTCGAGGGCTGGGCCGAGGGAGCCTTCGGCATTGTCCTGCCGGGCTGGGTGAACATCGCCGGCGCCATGTCGATCGCCACCATCAAGGGCATCCTCGTCGCCGCTTTCTTCATGCAGCTGCGCTATGACAAGGCGCTCAACACCTTTGCCCTCCTCGCCTGCCTCGGCTGCGTGGCCCTCTTCCTCGGGTTTTCCATGATCGATCTCGGTTCGCGCCACATGGTCACGGCCTACAAAGGCGATGAAGTCGTCCCCGGCGGCACCGGATACATGCTCGATGCCGCCCCGGCCGACGAGGACTTCTTTGTCCGCCTCTCTCCCCGGGTCAATACCGGCGGCGCGAGTCTGATCTACGCCGCCCGCCGCGAGGGCAACGACCACTACAAGGGCCTCAACTATTACCGCACCACCCCCGGTGCCGACGAGGCGGACTTCTGGGCCTATTTCTACGGCGACCACGCCACGCACCGCGACCCACTCGACGAGGAGAACTACTTCGTCGCCCTCGGCTACGGCCAGGATCCGGTCATCTCCGACGCCAACAAATCCCGCCCCCGCCGCGGTCTCACGCCAGGCCTGTTCTCCGATGTTGCGCCCTTGACAGGGCACGGCCCACACCGGATGAGCCACGAGTCTACAGAAGGCGAAGACGAACCCACGGAGCAAGAACCGTACAACGAATCAGCCGACAAGCCGGGAGACGATGGCGACTAAGAAATCCAAACCGAACCCGCAAGAAGCCCCAGCGACCGCACGAGAGAACCGCACCGTTTGGTGGGCACTGTTCGGGCTCTCGATCGTGGCCATTATCGTTGCCGGGATCGTCCTGACCCAGCGCATCGGTGCCTACTACAAAGAGGCCGATCATCCCCTCTTTGCCTTCATGCAGGTGGCCAGCACCGATTTCACATTTGCCGGGAACCAAATCACGGTTACGGAAGTCGTCGATGAACAGGGGCAACCGGCCGTCCGTGTCACCTACGCCGACCAGGAACTGCTGCTCCACACCGTCTTCCCCCCAAAGCACGAACTCCCCTCCCTCTATGACCGGCAGCGCGAATGGTTCGCGATGCTCTTCTTCGCCGACCGCTCCGGAATGACCCTGGAGGAGTTCGAACGCCGTATCGCCCAAGACGAAATCCCCCTCCGCCTGGCGATCGTCACCCGCACCCCCTTCGGGATCGATCCCGCCAAGGACGCACGCTTCGATTCGATCACCCGCGAGGAGAACTGGGCCACCGGCGAAGTCCACCGAGACCAGTGGCGTTTCGACTTCTACGAGTTCATGCGCGACGGCACGATCGCCCACGAGGCCAAGCGGTTCCCCGAATCAGGCAAAAACCTGCTCCGGCGCCGCGTGTCGGCCGAACTCCGCGGCGAGCCAGAGCCCCAGCGGGCCGACGACGAGATCCGCGAGTACACCTGGCAGTTCGGTGCAGCCATCAAGGTCATGAACCGCCCGCCACCGATCACCCAGGAACGCCAAGCGCTGCTCAACGCCGGCTGGACCCTTCCCGTGGCCGCCGCCGGATTCCTGATGCTGATCGTCTCCTTCTTCTTTGCCATCGCACCCCAACGCGTACGCGAGTGACGCCCCGCTCCACCCGCCGCGCATAAAAAACCGCCCGCGAACACGCGGGCGGTTGTGATTCATCGCAGATCAGATCACTTGGTCGGGTCGATCCGCGGCCGCGTGTTGGTCTCCGCGGGCGTCGGCTGGGCCGATCCGGATTCATTGCCCGCGGAGGGCTGCACCTCGCCGCGGGTCCCGGGCACCAGGTAAATCTCCACCCGCCGGTTCTCGGCTGTCCCGGTCCCGGCGTTGTTGGCCACCAGCGGACGGTATTCACCCCATCCGGTCACGCTCATCCGGTTCCAGTCGATCCCCGCCGAACCCAGGGTGTCGCGGACCGCGATGGCCCGGTGGGCAGACAGGTGCATGTTGGTCGGGTGACGGCGCTGGGTAT
>JBBDKK010000141.1:0-3611 GCA_040879395.1 Phycisphaerales bacterium | reverse complement strand
GCGTGCCGCCGTCCTCTCACGCAACCTGACCATCGGCATCCACGACCTCCCGCCGATGGTCACCGACGCCGACGCCCGCCCCCTGGCGATCGGCCGGCAAACCGACCCCGACGCCCCGTGGGTCCCCATGCCCCTGGCCGACGCCATGATGGAACCCGAACGCAGGATCATCCTCAAGGCACTCGATGCCAACGACTGGAACCGCCAGCAGACCGCCGAGGTCCTGGGCATCAACCGCACCACCCTCTACAAAAAAATGAAGCAACTCGGCATCGACCCCGAGGACCACGCCCAAGCGGGGTGATCAATCGGCCTGACGACATCCGCCCGGCGCGGGCTCTCAGGGTACGCCCGTCTCCTCCGACCGTATCGGCTCATGCTTCCGCGCCACCACCCTCGGCGGCAGCTCGCCGAGGGTGTAATCACTCGCCGAAAGCCCGAAGTCTCCACCTTTCCATGTATCCGTGTGCCACGCTTTGACCAGCTCACCGTGCGCATCGATCTCAAGGGTGATATGGCCCTCAGTTTCTCCGAATCTGATCACTTCGCCGAGTTGCCACTTGACCATGCCCCGCTCCACCTTGTCGGATTTGACCGCGGGACCGAGACCATGGTTCTCGCCATACCGTGAGTAGAAAGGGGCGTACACCTTCGGCGGCAGGAGACATTGGTACCACCTCGGCTCGGTCCCCAGGCCCAGGCCGGGATGGTTGATCGGTTCGGCAACCTGACCCAGCCTCGGGCGGATGGCGAAGATCACCAGCGGATACTGCCCCGCGACTGGTTCCACTATCCCCCGCGACTCCCACAGCCCGTCGCTGTTTTGTCCGACCATCACCAACTGGCGTGCGGACGGCACCCACACGCCCGACTCGATCCAGCCATCATGGTAATACTCGCTCAGCAACCGCCCATCAAGGCTGTGGACCTGGATCGCGCACAGCGAACTGGGCACATGCCGATGGAACGAAACAACCTCCTCGCCCGGCTCATCCGGGAAGACATCCGCGAAAAAATGCTTCATGTACCGAAACTTGTGAGGAGGCCGATCGAAGCGCGTCACATGCGACATCCCAACCGGCACGGTCTGCTCGGCAACCCACAGCGGGTCCTCCCACCGACCGCGCCGGTACACAACCAGCCCCTCGTGCCCGGTTTGTCGCTCCGGCGCACCGAACCCGATCACCGCCAGTTGCTCACCGTTCCATTCCAGCAGCCGGCAGTTGCGCCCGATCCGGTCCCGGCCATCAACAGCCCACTCGTGCAGTATCCGCCCGCTGACCGAGAACAGCGCCAGCATCGACTGCCCCGCCGAGTTCTCGACACGCTCAAAGCGGTACGGCTGGGTGTTCTGTCTCCAGACAATCAGCCCGGTGGCCGTCACGCTCGACACGAAGATCAGGGCGCAGATCGCCGCCACCGTGAGGATCGGCCGCGCCGCAAAGCGTCGGGTAAGGCGGGCCCAGAGCCGGTGCTGCCCCGCGATCGTCGGCTCACGCCGGAGCCAGGCATGGAGATCATCCCGGAACTGCAACGCGTTCTCGTACCGATCCCCGGGATCAACCGAACACGCCTTGCACAGGATCGCCCGCAGCTTCGGCGGCAGCGAAGCATCCGGCGTACAGCCCCGCAACGCCTCCGCACCCAACTCCTCCGACACCCCCGTCATCGCCTCTTGGTCTCGGTGGTCGTGCCCAGCCAACAGCTCGCAGCCGAGCACCCCCAGCGCGTACACATCCCACGCGGTCGTGCACTCCGTATTACGCCCCTGGCCCTGCTCGGGACACATGTACCGCCGCGTCCCCTGCACGATCCCCTCGGCCCAGGCATGCGGGCCCGCACCGTCGCCCAGGAGCGAGGCGATCCCAAGATCCAGAAGAACCGGGTTCCCGTCCGGCGTGATCACGATATTCGACGGCTTGATATCCCGGTGCAGAATCCCCCGGGCGTTGAGCGTCCGCACCGCATCAGCGATCCGCGCCAGCAGCTCGACCCGCTCGCGCAGATTCAGCGATCGGGCGAACTCGATCGGGTCCGTCCCCTCAACAAGCTCCGTGACGATGAAGATCTGGTTCTGGTGCCACCCGTACTCGAACACATGCGGCACGACCGGAGAACGGACCTCCGCGAGCCGATCAAGCTCGCGCAGGGCCTCGCTCACATTCCCGGCCGCGCGTGGATGCAAAAGCTTCACAGCAACCGGGAGGCCGGTGGCTTCGACGATCCCCTCATAAACGACGCCGCCACCGCCCTGCCCGATGCTGCTGTGGAGCAAATAACCTCGAATAGACGGCAACGCGGAGCCGCTCCGACCGTGCTCCGCTTCAAATAAAATCCCGGCAAGTCTCTTTGCGGCCTGCTCATCCATCTGGTATGCTCACTCCGAGTACGACGATCTGGCCCCAATATAGCAGAAGCCATGGAATTTTTCTGCCAATTTACAGTTGAGGAAGATGACGCTCACAAGAACAAACGCAAACTTCACCCAAACCTCCCACACGCTTATCCATGCGCTCCGCGATGAGCGGACGGCCGAAGCGGCCGCGGCGGAGCTGATGCAGATCTACTGGCCGGCCGTCTACGCCTTCCTGCGGCGCAGGGGCCAGAGCCGCGATTCCGCCGCCGAAACCACCCAGGCCTTCTTTGTTTGCAAGCTCGTCGAAGGCGACCTCTTCCACCGCTTCGACGCGTCGCGGGGCCGCCTGCGCAGTCTCATCCTCCGCTCGCTCAAGAACTATGCCATCGATGAACACCGCGGCCGGGAACGGGCCCGGCATGATGCCCTGCCCGACCTCCCCCTGACCCAGGAGCACGAGCAGCACATGCACGGCCGAACCCCTGAGGAGAGCTTCGAGCAGCGGTGGGCGGTTGCGCAGCTCGAAGAGGCCGTCCGGCGGTGCCGGGCATACTTTGTCAACGGGGCCAAGGAGTCCCACTGGAAGGCGTTCGAGGACCGGGTCTATGCGCCCGCCGTCTATGGCGCCGAGCCGACACCCATGGATGAACTCTCGACGCGGTTGGGGTTCAAAAACGCCGCGACCACGGCGGCGGCGGTGCAGCTCGTACGCCGGCGAGTCGTCGTCTTTCTCCGCGAGATCGTCAACGACACGGTGAGCGATCCCGGCTTCGCCGAGGAAGAGTTCGACCGGGCCGTCGATGCGCTGCGGCCCCGCCAATAACGGCCTCGATCGCCCGATCGCGCCCGCATACCCGGTGAACGCCCACGGCCGATCCCCCTCTACCCCTTGAGCCGCCCCACCAGGTTCCCGGCCTTGACCTCGACGCCCTTGAGGATCGAGCGGAGCATGTCCTTGTTGGGGGCGTATTCCATCGCCGTGTGCATCGTGATCCATTCCTTGTTTACCAGGTCCGCGAAGTAGTGCGTGAACAGGCACATCCCGTCCTCGCGGCTGTTGGCGATGACCGAGGGCAGGTCGGTATCCCGCTCGTCGCGGATCAGCTCACGCACCATCGGGGAGGTCAGCAGGACCTCCACGGCGGGGACGACCTTGGTACCCGTCGCCTCCTCGTTGGCCGGGACCAGGCGCTGGGCGCAGATCGCCTTGAGCGTTGTCGCGAGCGAGTTGCGGACGAAGGTCCGCTCGTCCTGG
>JBBDKK010000140.1:0-3615 GCA_040879395.1 Phycisphaerales bacterium | reverse complement strand
GCGGCCTGCGAGGCATCTGTTTCGTCGGCGACGAGATCTACATCGCCGCCTCCGATGAACTCTTCGTCTTCGACCAGCAGTTCAACATCCTCCGATCCCACACCTGCCCCTACCTGCATCACTGCCACGAGATCTGCGCCGACAACGCGGGTTCGATCTATCTCAGCGCCACCAGCTTCGACTCCGTGCTCCGATTCAACATCGCCGACGGCGAGTTCGACAAGGGCTGGTGGATGCGACCCGCCCAGCGTGTGGTCAACGGCAAGACCGTCACGGCCCTGGATACCACGGTGTTCGACCCCAACGAGCCCGGCGGACCGCCCAACAAGGACACCCTGCACATCAACAATGTCGTCTTCGCCGGCGGAGTCTGTATGTTCTCCGGCCTGGCCATGAACCTGCTCGTGTCCATCATCGACGACCAGACCCAACCCTACGCCCTCGTCCCGCCCACCACCCACAACTGCCAGCCCTTGGGCAAGGGCATCGTCATGAACTCCACCGGCAAGGACGCCCTGATCCTCACCGATCGCCACGCAAAGATTCGCAAGTCGTTCAAATACCCCCGTTACGACAAATCCACCCTCACCAACACCGACATCCCCGGCGATTTTGCCCGCCAGGCATTCGGGCGGGGACTGTGCATCGACCAGCCCAACCGCCTGGTCATCGCGGGCTCATCGCCCGGCACCGTCAGTGCCTTCGAGGTCGGCAGCGACCGCATGGTCGCCTCGGTCCAGGTCAGCAACGACCTCCGCAACGCGCCCCACGGCCTGGAGATCTGGCCTTACTGACCCCGACCCCGCTTGCACTCACCGGCCCCCCGCGGCTACGCTCTTCGGAATTCCACCCCCCTCCCCCGGAGCGACCGCAACCGATGAACCTGGGACTGGCACTGACATCAAGCCTGCTACGCAGACCGCTCCGGCCGTTCATGGTCGACGACCGGCGCGAATACCGCGGCATCGACTTGCTCGTCGCCGGCCTCCACATCGCCGACACGGTGGATGCCAACACCACGCGTCCATGCGTGGGCCTGCTAATCCCGACCACCGGCGTCATGGGGGCCGCCTGCTACGGCGTCTGGCTCTCGGGCCGCACCGTCGTCCCGCTCAACTACCTCCTCGACGAGCCAACGCTCAACTATGTCGTCGAAAACTGCGGCTGCGACCTCATCATTGCCTCTCGCCAACTCATCGAGCACATAGGCTTCACCCCAAAGGTGGGCAAGATCATCTACCTCGAGGACATTGACTTCCGCTCGATCCCCAGCCCCCGCCTGCCCAGGTGGACCCCGTCTGACGATCTGGCCGTGGTCCTGTATACTTCGGGCACCTCCGGCCGGCCCAAGGGCGTGATGCTCTCGCACGGGAACCTGCTGGCCAACGCCGCCCAGATGCACGAGCACATCGGCGTCAAACCCGACGATGTGTTCCTCGGTGTGCTTCCCCAGTTCCACAGCTTCGGCCTGACCGGACTGACAATCGTTCCCATGCTGTTCAAGTGCAAGGTCGTCTACAGCGCACGCTTCATCCCCAAGAAAATCATCGAACTGATCCGCGCCCACCGCCCGACCATCTACCTTGCCATCCCATCGATGTACAACGCCCTGATGACCGTCAAGGACGCGAGCCCGGAGGACTTCGACTCCATCCGCCTGATCATCAGCGGCGGCGAGCCCTTGCCCGCCGATGTCCGCCGCCGGTTCCAGGAACGCTTCGGCAGGACCATCGTCGAGGGCTACGGGCTCACCGAGACCTCGCCCGTCACCCATGTGCTGCTGCCCGATGAGCACCGAGAGGGCACCGTCGGCCGCCCGGTCCCGCGCCTGGAACAGCGGATCATCGACCCCGAATCCGGACGGATCCAGCCCCCTTCGACCGACGGCGAGCTGCGCCTGCGGGGCCCTAACATCATGCGTGGATACCTCGGGCTCAAGGAGGAAACCGAGGCGGTGTTCGATAATGAGGGATTTTTCCGCACCGGCGACATGGCCCGGATCGATGAGCAGGGCTTCCTCACCATCACCGGCCGCATCAAGGAGATGATGATCATCGGCGGGGAGAATGTCTTCCCCAGGGAGATCGAAGAGGTCCTCAATGCCCACCCCGGTGTCCATGATTCCGGCGTGGTCGGCCAGAGCGACCCCATGCGGGGCGAGGTCCCCATCGCCTTCGTCGAACCCGCCGAGGGCCAGTCGCCAGACCCCGACGAGCTGATCCGCTGGTGCCGCCAGAAGCTGCCGGGCTACAAGGTCCCCCGCCGCGTGGTCGTGATCGATGCCCTGCCACGCAACCCAACGGGCAAGATCGTGCGTCGCCAACTGGTACCGATGCTCGAATCGCTTACTTGATTCTCCCGTCCGCCGGGCCAGACGACCAAACACACTCGCGGGCCTAGAGTCGTGACCCGTACCAATCACATCCAGACAAAGCCCGGGAGCCCAACCGTGGAACTGTACATCGATACTGCGAACCTCGACGAGATCAAAGAGGCCCACGATATGGGGATCCTCGACGGCGTGACCACCAACCCCTCCCTGATCGCCAAGGAGGGCATCGACTACGGCGTCCGCCTCGCTGAGATCTGCAAGGTGGTCTCCGGCCCGGTTTCGGCCGAGGTCATCGCCACAGATCATGAGAAGATGGTCCACGAGGGCCGCGACCGGGCCAAGATCGCCGAAAACATCGTCGTCAAGCTCCCCACCACGGTCGACGGCATCCGGGCCTGCAAGGTTCTCAGCGAAGAGGGCATCCGTACCAACATGACGCTCTGCTTCCAGGCGATGCAGGCGATGCTGGTCGCCAAGGCCGGGGCTTTCCTTGTCTCGCCTTTCATCGGCCGCCTTGACGACATCTCCCAGGACGGCACGGAGCTGATCTCGCAGATCCGAACCATCTATGACAACTACGGTTACGACACGAAGATCCTCGCGGCCTCGATCCGCCATCCAAAGCACATGCTCGAATGCGCCATGATCGGGGCCGATGTCGCCACCCTCCCGCTCAAGGTCATCAAGCAGCTCGCCCAGCACCCACTGACGGATTCGGGCATCGAGCGGTTCCTGGCCGATTACGCCGAGGCCTTCGGCGGCTGATCAGCTTTCGACCTCAAATATAAAGTCGATCTCCACCGGGACATCCAGCGGCAACGACGACACACCCACGGCCGCCCGCGCGTGCCGGCCCCGATCGCCGAAGATATCCACAAGCAGGTCCGAACACCCGTTGGCGATTTTGGGCTGGTCGCTGAAACCCGCTTCACAGGCCACAAATACACCCACCTTGATGACGCCGGTGACCTTATTGAGATCACCGATCTCGGCCTGAAGGCAGGCGAGGGCGTTGAGCGTGCACTGGCGGGCACAGCCCGTGGCGGCCTCGATGGAGGTATTTCCGGGCACCGATCCGGTCGCCAGCAGGTCTCCGGCGGCCACGGGGATCTGCCCGGAGATGTAGACCTGGTTCCCGCTGCGCCTCGTCGGCAGGTATGAGGCGACGGGCTGGGGCGGGGTTGGGAGTGTCAGGTCGAGTTCGCGGAGCCGCTGATTGGGGTTAAACTGAGCCACTTTTTGCCTCCCGAAGACCCCGGTGTGAAAATAGGGGGTAATTTCGT
>JBBDKK010000139.1:0-3643 GCA_040879395.1 Phycisphaerales bacterium | reverse complement strand
CGGCGGTACATCGTCAGTGCGCCGGGATAATCGCCACGCCCCAGCCGCAGGTGGGCCCGCCACGCATCCTCGGCGGCTTCTCGGAACGGCCTCTGCTGATTCGCCAGCCCATTGATCTCGCGGACATCGTACCAGGGGATCGTTTCAGGGATGACCGCGTCTTCCACCCTCAGCTCGACTCCCTGGGCCGTGATCTCGACGGCCTCCCCCACCACCGGCTCATCGACGGACCAACGCTGGACGGTGATGGGCTCGGCCGGCGCCAGCGATGACAGCGCGACCAACCAGCAACAGGCGAGGGTTGTCAGGCGTGTCCCGATCATGGCCGACGCTCCCGGATATGGGTGAACTTGCCCCCCGAGACGCGGGCGATGTTGGTCATCATGCCCTGGGCCGCCCGGGCGTCTCGCTCGTTGGCCAGATCTCCGAAAAGGATGCAGTGGACAGGAACCAGCTTGCGGTTCATCTGCCGGATCTGGTTGGGCACCTCGTTGGCCAGCAGGCCGTCCGTCATGAAATAGATCGCGTCGGGCGGTGGATCGAGTGCGAAAATCATCTCGAAAGCCGGCGGCGGGCGGGTCCCACCCCCCGGGCTGAAGGAACCAAGGGTGGTCTCCGTCAAGCGCTTGTTGCCCGCGGTGGCATCGATCCAACCGGCATCACCGTAGATCGAGATCGCGTTCGTGGAATAAAGCACGATGGAAAACTCGGCGTGCTCGTCGAGGCGGGTGATCGAGTTGAGCAGTTCGCCGCGTGTCATGTCCCACCGCGTCGTGGCCCCGCTGCCGGTGCGGGTCCCCATCGAGCCCGAGGTGTCCACAATGTAGGCGAACCGCCGCCCGCGGGCCTCGAGCCCGAAGAAGCTGGCACCCTCGCCGGTCCCGGCCCCCGCGCTGCCGGTCTGGGTGTCGATACTCGTGAGCGAGCCGCCGCCGGGGTTGAGACTCGGGGCGATCGAATCGGCGAGGTCGTCGACCGAATCGTCGGCGTTGGTATCCGAGAGCATGTCGATTTCCAGCGCCTCGGTCTCGATGGCCGCGACCTCGAAGCGCTCGTGGGCGATCTCGGGCGAGCTGGTCTGGGCCAGTTCCCCGCTGGTAAGCACCGCGAAATCGACCTCATCGCCCTCACCGCCGCCGGCATCGCCGTATCCGAAGTCCACCGTGATCAGCGCGGCGATCAGCATGATGACCAGATGCACGGCCAGAGAAAAACCCAGGCCCATGACGGTCGCCCGCTCCAGCAGCCGACGCCGAGCGGATTTTTCCGGCCGCAGGTTGCCGGACGCGGCCCGAAGCCCCGGCCGGCGACCGGCTGCGTGATTCTGGCTGGAGTATGGCTGGTTCAAGCTTTGGTTTAGTCCTTGCCGCGAGCTCTGGTTGCGGGCCATGGCCCTTGTCGTCCTGACCCTGTTCGGTTCGTGCAGGGTACCACATCGGTTCGCCCGGGTTCTACCATTGGGGCGTCCGTTTTGACCCCTTTGCCGCCCCGGACGGCTATTGTGCAACGCGACCGCACAACGACACGCACATGGAGACTTTATGCCGGAGACCGCCAGCGCCACGACCACGCCGACGACCAAACGCACAAAGCCCGAGCGGGTCCTGCTCAAGCTCAGCGGCGAGGCGTTCTGCAAGCCCGGCGGCTTCGGGATCGACACCCGGGAGCTGGGCATCATCGCCAACGAAATCAAGGACGCCACCAAAGCCGGGGCCCAGATCGCCGTGGTCGTCGGCGGGGGCAACATCATCCGCGGGGCCGAACTGGCCAAATCCGGGGATATCCAGCAAGCGACCGCCGATTACATGGGCATGCTGGGCACGGTCATGAACGCCGCCGCCCTCAAGGAAAAACTCGACAGCATCGGGATCGACTCGCGGGTGATGTCCGCCCTGGACATCCGGGCCGTGGCCGAGCCGTTCATCCGCAACCGGGCGATCCGGCACTTGAACAAGGGCCGTGTGATCATCCTCGCCGCCGGGACCGGCAACCCATTTTTCACCACCGACACCTGCGCCGCGCTGCGGGCCACCGAACTCGACTGCGACATCCTGCTCAAGGCCACGAAGGTCGACGGCGTGTACACCGCCGATCCGCACCTGGACCCAACCGCGACACGCTACAGCACGCTCTCGTTCACCGAGGCCATCGAGCGTCAGTTGGGGGTGATGGACATGACCGCCCTGACGATGTGCCAGGAACGCCGAATCCCCGTGCTCGTCTTCGATTTCAAGAACTCGGGCAACATCCGGCGGGTGATCGAGGGCGAAGAGATCGGCACCCTGCTCACCACAAGCACCTGAACTGCCCAACGGCCCCGTGCCCGGGCCGCGGATCGCCGATCGGTGATCGCACGGGTATGATTCAGACCGAAACGAACCCTTGGAGACGACCGATGAGCACCGACCCCGACACGATTTTACTGGAATCTGAAGAAGCCATGTCCCGGGCGATCGAGTACCTCGGGAGCGAACTCAAGGGCATCCGGGCCGGGCGTGCATCGCCTGCCATGGTGGAGTATGTCAAGGTCGAGTGCTACGGCTCGGAATGCGATCTCAAGAGCATCGCCGCCGTTTCGGTCCCCGAGCCCACCCAGCTGCTGATCAAGCCGTTCGACCCCTCGCTGGCGAACGCGATCAAGACCGGCATCGAGCAGGCCAATCTGGGTGTCAACCCCCAGATCGAGGACAAGCAGATCCGCATCTCGATCCCCTCGCTGACCAGCGACCGACGCAAGCAGCTCGTCGCCCAGGCCAAAAAGACCGCCGAGGAGCAGAAGATCGTCCTCCGCAACACCCGCCGCGACGCCAACAAAACCGCGGACTCGCTGGCCAACCAGGACGGCACCCACTACTCCGAGGACGAGATCTCCACGCTCAAGGACGAGATCCAGGAGCTGCTCAAAAAGTACGAGGGCAAAATCGAAGAAATGGTCGACAGGAAATCCGCCGAGATCACGCAGATCTGATCCCTCTCGGATCAGATGCAGATGATGCAGATAGATATGCAAATGGATCGGTCACAAAGACCGGTCCATTTGTCTTATCGGGAGTCATCATCAGCCGTATTCACCGGAAATAGAACGCCCGGGGCCCCACCAGCAGCACCCGTTCATCCTTCAGCAGCATCAGCGCGTTGAGCGTATCCACCGCCGCAAGGTAACGCTGCTCTCCCAGCAGGGAACGCAGCAGCGTCTCGATCGGGTTGAGATCGATCGAGATCCGTGGCGAAGCCAGGAACTGGCCGAACGATTCACGCAGCATCTGCTCGAAGCTCGGCGGCTGGGGATAGTGAACGACATCGAAATCGCCGATTTGCACCTCCGCCGCCAGGCTGTTGATCGTCTCGTCGAGGCCGCCGATCTCATCGGCCATGTTCAGGCCGATTGCATCGCTGCCAACGAACAGCCGGCCCTCGGCGGTCTTGGAGAGGTCGATCCCATCCCGCCCCGCTTGCACCCTGGAGGTGAACAGGTCGTAGGTCTGGGTCATCTCGGAGCGCATGATTTCGATCTGGGATGCATCCCACGGCGTGGTGCCCGAGAGCAGCCCGCTCATGGGCCCGCGTGAGCGCTCGACGATATTGATCTTCGCTTTGTCGTACAACTCGCCCAGAGCGTACTTGCCGCCGACAACACCGATGG
>JBBDKK010000138.1:0-3682 GCA_040879395.1 Phycisphaerales bacterium | reverse complement strand
CTTCGACGCCCCCATCACGCTCGAAAACGCCCCCGATCAAGCGGAAATCCCCATTATGGACGGCTCGGCCCGCGAGTTCGTCCGCGTATTCCAAGCCGTGGGTATCCAATCCCTCGCCGACGACACCCGCCCCGTCCGCATCACCGCCCCAATCGCGGTCCACGAGGGCGACGCCACCATCACCATCGAGCCCGCAGAGAGACCCCACTACACCTACCGCCTTGAGTATCCCAACGGCCCCATCCCCCCCGCCACCGCCGAATGGGACGGCGACCGGCGGGCCTATATAGAAGGTATCGCCCCCGCCCGCACCTTCTGCCTTGAGCACGAGGCCCAAGCCATGCGCGATGCCGGGCTCTTCGGCCACCTCTCCTACCGCGACATGCTCGTCATCGGCGACGACGGCCCCATCGAAAACGAGTACCGCTTCCCCGATGAATGCGCCCGCCACAAGCTGCTGGACCTGATCGGCGACCTGGCCCTGGTCGGCGGGCCGCTGATCGCCCGCGTCACCGCCGTCCGCTCCGGCCACGCCCTGGCCCACCGGGCCGCGCGAGCGATTGTGGACCAATCCCAATAAATCTGCCCTGTAGTGACCGGCGGTGTGCGCAAAGATCGTGCGCTACCAAACATAAACCTTGCATTTTGTTGGCCGCGCGGTACGATCCCCCTGCCCATCGGCCCCGGTCGTGTTGACCGGGGCCGTAAACCCCGCTTCAGAACACCCCGCGCCGGCGCGATTCGTTCGCGTGCGTATTCGCCGCGCTCACAAAGGGTCACGCGAGAAGGAGCAGCCATGTCTGCAGCATCAACTCACCGGAACATCGTCACCGTCCTCGCCCTGCTCATCGCGGTCTTCGCCGCCGCCGGTCTCGGCGGATGCGCCGACCTCCAGGGGGCCATCGCCCGCACCACCGCCTGGCGGGCAGACGCCCAGGGACTGCGAGACGACTTGGGCGGTCAGCTCGCCCAGTTGCAAGCCCACCGAGATTCCCTGCCGCCGGATTCGCCCGACGGCCCCGCCATCGACGCCGCCATCGGGGCCACACACGCCAAGCTCAGCGCGCTCGATGCCGCCATCGCCCACGCCGATCTCGTGCTCGAGGAAGCGGCCAATCCCAGCGATTCACTCACCCGCCTTGCCCACGGGATCTCGGCCTGGGTCCCCGCGCCCGCACAGGGGCCGCTGATCCTGGGCGCGGCCCTGGCCGCCACCTTCATGCGGTCGCGCCAGCTCAAGGCCGGAGCCGCCTCCATCATCCGCTCCATCGACCATGTGATGCAGCGCGATGACCAGTTCAGGGAGGTCTTCGCCCGACACGCGGACACCATCCGCACCATCCAGACCCCCGCCGCCCGGCGACTGGTGGACGCGACCACCGCGCCCGGGCGAGCGCCGTAACGCTTCCAATCCGGCTCCGGCCGGTCATGTAGTGTGACACCGCGCGCCGAGCGGTTCACCCCCCGGAGGCGGTCTCCATGACCACCTCCAGCCGCCCGTCGTGCACCCGCAGCGCGACCAGGCGGGCCGTGCGCCCGTCGCCAAGCTCCAGCGCCCCCCCTCCCAGCAGGTAGCGCGACCGGCCCAGCCGATCGCTTTCCATCGCTCGCAGCACCCACCCCGGGACCGGCGTCGTGCCCACCCGCAGCGAAGAGAGTTCCACCCACAGCCGCCCATCCTCATCGAGTTCGAACCACGCCCGCGACCAAACCACAGAGGAGCCCGAACTGTGCCGCACCCTGGCCCCGATGATCAACCCCTCGCCGTCGATCCCCACCCGCACCCGCTCGATGCCCTCGGGCAGATTGTGCTCCCCCAGGTGCGTCACGAGGGTCTCGCGCAGCCGCACCGCCAGCCAGGCGTTGGCCTGCTCGCTGGTGATCGCCGCCGCCCACCTGGGGTCGCCGGCATCCCGCACCGCCGTGAGCTGCGTGGTGATCGCGTTCTCCAGCCGCTCGGCCCGATCGATGACCTCCGCATCGCCCGCCCGGATCGCGTCCGCCCCCGCCCACCAGCGCGGCGACTCATCAAGCCCCGACAGCGCGTAGATCAGCACCCCCCCGGCCAGCACACACACAATGGCCGCGCCCACGGCCAGGTGCACCGCGTGCCCATCGATCCAATGCCTCAGACCAGCGCGTTGACGATCCACGGCCAGACTCTACCACGCCCGCGCGCCCCGCAACGAAAAACCGGCCCGGAGATTTTCCGGGCCGGCGGGTATTTCCAACAGAAAACAGATCGCGGATCAGCGCTTGGAGAACTGGAAGCGGGCGCGGGCGCCGGGCTGGCCGTACTTCTTGCGCTCCACCTTGCGGGCGTCGCGGGTCAGGAACCCGGCATCACGCAGGGCGGGCTCGAAGTTGGGGTCGTAGTTCACCAGTGCGCGGGAGAGCCCCAGGCGGATCGCCTGCGCCTGTCCCATGTACCCGCCCCCGTGGGTGCGGACGAAGATATCCAACTTGCCGTCGGTATCGGTCACCTTCAGCGGGGCCACGGCGTCCTTCTGGTCGCGCAGCTCCGAGAAGTATTCCTCGACGGTCTTGAACTGCTTGCGCGTGATCTGAAGCTTCAGATCGCCCTTGCCGGAGTCCTTGGCCGGGCGGATGCGCACGCGGGCCACCGCGGTCTTGCGCCGTCCGGTGCCCCACCACCAGCCGTGCTTGTCGGCGGGCTTGGGATCGGGCAGCACCCGCTGCTCCTGCTGGGCTTCGGCCGGACCGGCGACCGCGTCGCCGGCCATGTCGGGATTGGTAATGGTGGTCTCGTAACCTGCCATAAGTTTGGATACCTTTCGTGAGCCGCCCGCATCCACGCTCCCGGTCACTCACCGGGGCGCTTTGGGCGGATGTGTTTTCTGCCGCCCGGTTGCCCGGGCACTTCGTCCATCGGTTCGGCCGTCAGGCCGACAGTCTGTCAGTTCAGATCGATCGCGTTCACGCCCGTGTGGGGGTGCTCGGTGCCAGGGTAGACCTTGAGCTTCTTGAGCATCTGGCGCCCCAGGCGGCTCTTGGGCAGCATGCGACGCACCGCGTCCTCGATCAGCAGCTCGGGCTTGCGCTCACGCAGGTGCCCGTAGGTCTCGGTCTTCTGCCCGCCGGGGTAACCCGTGTAGGTCTGGCGCAGCTTGTACTTGGCCTTGTTGCCCGTGAGCCCCACCTGCGAGGCGTTGGTCACGATCACGAAATCGCCGCAGTCAACATGCGGGGTGTACTCCGGGCGGTGCTTGCCCATGAGCACGGTGGCGATGTCCGACGCAAGGCGGCCCAGCGACTGCCCGGTGGCGTCCACCTGGCGCCACTGCTTGGTGACCTCGCCCCGCTTGGCCACGAAGGTCTGCCGACGGAGATGGGTGTGCTTCTTGGTCGATCCCATGATCAAACTCCTTCTTCACGCCGGCACAAAGCCGGGCGGATTTCTATGCACGCGATCAAGTTGGCGTATGCCGGGTGTGCAGCACGCACAGACGGCTCGGCCGGGGCCTCGCGTGGGGGTACGCTGCCTACCGGGCAGGGCGGGCGATCCATCACGGCACGGGAGGCGGCGATGGTCGCAGGTTTGTCGAAACGATCGCCGCACAAGTGGCGGCGAGAGAGTAAATTAGACACCCCACCACCCCCGGTCAACCCGCCCGCCCGGACCCGACGACGGAATTGGACGACACAGGGCCACCAACTGCCA
>JBBDKK010000137.1:0-3699 GCA_040879395.1 Phycisphaerales bacterium | reverse complement strand
CGGGTCGTGCCCGGGGCGCAGCTGGTGTACGGGCCGCCGCTGGAGACGGGGTTCTACTACGACATCGCCTTCCCCGAGGACCGGCCCCTCAAGGAGGGCGACTTCGAGGCGATCGAGGCGGAGATGGCCAGGATCGTCGCTGAGGACCGCCCATTCACGCGATATGAGTTGGAGTACTCCGAGGGGATCGACAAGGTCAAGCGGGAGGGCTCTAAGTACAAGCTCGACAACGCGCACAGGGCACACGAGGCGGGTTCGCTGTCGCTGAGCTTCTACGCCACGGGCGAGCCGGGCAAGGACTGGGAGGACCTTTGCCGCGGGCCGCATGTGCCCAGCACGGGGCAGATCGGGGCGTTCAAGGTCATGAGTCTTGCTTCGTCGTATTGGCACGGCGACGAGAACAGCGACCGGCTGACGCGCGTCTACGGCACGGCGTTCTTCAGCAAGAAGGACCTGGACGCGTATCTCGAACGCATGGAAGAGGCCAAGAAGCGCGATCACCGGGTGCTGGGCAAGAAGCTCAAGCTGTTCCATATCGACGAAACGGTCGGGCAGGGGCTGATCCTGTGGACGCCCAACGGGTCGGTGGTCCGCAAGGAGTTGCAGCGGTTTATCTCCATGGAATTGTCCAAGCAGGGGTACGACGAGATCTTTACGCCGCATATTGGCAAGCTGGACCTGTACCGGACGAGCGGGCACTTCCCCTATTACGCGGAGAGCCAGTTCCCGCCGCTGATCGAGCGGGACCACATGGCGCAGCTGAGCGAGGAGGGCTGCTCGTGCGCTGAGCTGTCCAACCACATGACGACGGGGCAGATCGAGGGGTTCATGCTCAAGCCGATGAACTGCCCGCACCACATCAAGGTGTTCGATTCGCAGCCGCACTCGTACAAGGACCTCCCGGTGCGCCTGGCGGAGTTCGGAACTGTGTACCGCTGGGAGCAGTCGGGCGAACTCAACGGCATGACGCGGGTACGGGGCTTCACGCAGGACGATGCGCACCTGTTCTGCACGCCCGATCAGGTCGCCCACGAGCTGCAGGGCTGCCTGTCATTGGTGAAGATCATCTTCAATGTACTGGGGATGGACGACTACCGGGTTCGGGTCGGGCTGCGTGACCCGGACAGCGGGAAGTACACCGGCGACCCGGCGAACTGGGACAAGGCGGAGCAGGCGTGCCGCGAGGCGGCCCAGACGCTGGGCGTGGCGTTCACCGAGGAGCCTGGCGAGGCGGCCTTCTACGGCCCGAAGATCGACTTCGTGGTCAAGGATGTCATCGGTCGCGAGTGGCAGCTGGGCACGGTGCAGGTGGACTACAACCTGCCAGAACGGTTCGATCTGAGCTATGTTGGGGCGGACAACGAGAAGTACCGCCCGGTGATGATCCACCGGGCACCCTTTGGCTCAATGGAGCGGTTCATCGGCGTGCTGATCGAGCACTTCGCGGGTGCCTTCCCGGTCTGGCTGGCCCCCGAGCAGGTGCGGGTGCTGCCGATCAGCGAGAAGAGCAACGAGTATGCCCACGAGGTAATGAGCGCGCTGCACGCGGTGGGCATCCGGGCGACACTCGACGACCACGACCAGCGGGTGCAGGCCAAGATCAAGAACGGGTCGGAGATGAAGATCCCGTACCTGGTTGTCGTCGGGCCGCGTGACGCGGAGAAGCGTGCGGTGTCGGTGCGTGCGTTCGGCACCGAGAAGGACCTGGGGTCGATGCCGCTGGACGAGTTCGTCGAGGCGGTCGGCGAGGAGTACCGCACAAAGGGTCGCAGCACGGTGCGCGAGCGTTTTGGTGCTGGCGTGGGCTGATTCGGTCGATCTGTGATGTATACCGGGCGAGGGATTGCCCGGCGGGAGCGCTGACCCATTGGCGAAGAACGGTTTCATCCTTGGGCGGCGCGAGCGGGCGCTGCGGCGTGACCTGAAGCTGAGCACCGGGGAGGCGATGCTCTTCTCGGTGATGGTCGGCTGCGGCGAGACCTATTTCGTCGCCTTTGCCCTAGCGATGGGCATGGGCGAGGCGCTGGCGGGCCTGCTGGGCTCGGTGCCGCTGCTTGCCGGGGCCCTGCTGCAACTGGCCAGCCCATGGGCCGTGGATAAGCTCGGCTCGCACAAGAAGTGGGTCGTGATCACCTCCGGCGTCCAGTGCCTGAGCTTCGCGCCGATGATCTACATGGCGCTCACCGGGCGGATGCCCGCCTGGCTGATGTTCATCAGCGTCGGTCTGTACTGGGCGTTGAACCTTGGCAGCGGCCCGGCGTGGAACACCTGGATCGGCACGGTCGTCCCACGCCCCCTGCGGGCGCGGTTCTTCGCGTCCAGGTCGCTGGCGGCCCAGGTGGTGCTGCTGTTCTCGCTGGTGGGTGCGGGCGTGCTCCTGCACTTCGGTAAATCAGAGTTCGGCGACGACCGGGGCAAGTTCCTGGCGGTGTACGCGGGGCTGTTCGCGCTGGCGGCGCTGGCGCGGCTGGGGTCGACGCTGTGCCATACGGGCGTGCGCGAGCCAGAACCGATGCCGGTCGGTCAGGAGCATGTGCCCTTCCGGGCATTTTTGCGAGGCCCCAAGGCGGTATCGGGCGGGCGCCTGCTGATGTACATGCTCGGCCTGCAACTCTGCGTGCAGGTCTCAGGCCCGTTCTTCGCGCCCTACATGCTGCGTGAACTCCAGCTCGACTACCTCGTGTTCGCCGGGCTGATGTGCTGCTCGTTCGTCGGGCGCGTGCTGGCGATGCCGCTGATAGGGCGATTCGCCAAGAAATACGGCCCGAGCAACCTGCTATGGATCGGCGGCGTGGGCATCCTGCCGATGAGCGGGATGTGGGTGTTGGCGGACTCGGTCTGGTACCTGGCGGTTTTTCAGGTGATGTCGGGCGTAGTCTGGGCGTGCTATGAGATGGCCACGATGCTGCTGCTGCTCGAAACCATCCCCGCCCGTCAGCGCACCAGCGTGCTCACAACCCAGAATGTGCTCAACGCGACGGTGATCGTCGCTGGCTCGGCGGTCGGGGCGGGGCTGTTCAAGGTCCTCGGCGGGGGCGTCGAGGCGTACCACGCCCTGTTTATCACTAGCAGCGCGCTGAGGGGGCTGAGTCTGCTCCTGTTGGCGAGGGTGCACATGCCCAAGATCAAGCGGGTCCGCCCCATCACCTTCCGCACCATCAGCATCCGTCCCCAGTTCGGCGGCTTCGACCGCCCGGTGCTGCCCTCGATCGAGGACGATACCAACGGCGATGCCGGCAAGTGATGCTTACCGGGTGTGCTCGCGAAACCATGCCGCCAGGTCCGCATCGGCGTACGCGGCGTCCCACGAGTTGTGCCCGGTGTCGGGGACCTCGGTGTACTTAACCGTCGCATCGAGTTTCGTGAGGGCCTTGTGCAACGACCGCGACTCGGTGACGGAGACAACGGTGTCGGAGTCGCCGTGAAAAAGCCAGACGGGCATGGCCGCCAGTTTCTCCGCGACCGTGACGACCGCCGGATCCTCGGGTGTCGCCGTGGTTGCTTCTCTGCGGAGTTTGTTGTCGTCGAACCGTCGCTCGACATAGCCGCAGACGGGTGCGGCGGCCACGAACATCTCGGGATGGGCGGAGGCAAGGGCGATCGTGCCGTGCCCGCCCTGGCTGAGCCCGGTGATGGCCAGACGCTGGGGGTCGATGAATCCCATCTCGGTCGCCTGCTCGATCATGGACAGGAGGCCGG
>JBBDKK010000136.1:0-3726 GCA_040879395.1 Phycisphaerales bacterium | reverse complement strand
TCAAGGGGCTCAAGGACAAGTACGAGGAGCACCACCGGGTGGAGATCACCGACGATGCGCTGCGTGCCGCGGTGGAGCTCTCGGGCCGGTACATCACCGGGCGGGTGCAGCCCGACAAGTCGATCGATGTGCTCGACGAGGCGGGGGCGCGTGTGCGGATCAAATCGATGCGCAAGCCGCCGAACCTGGCCGATATCGAGGCGGAGATCGAGCGTCTGTCCGTCGCCAAGGACGAAGCGGTGAAGGGCGCCGACTATGAGAAGGCGGCCGAGCTGCGCGACCAGGCCGAGCAGATGCGCAAGAAGAAGGAAGAGATCCAGACCGAGTGGCGCGCCAAGCAGCAGGAGTCCGCGGGCGTTGTCGACGAGGAGATTATCCGCGAGGTGGTCTCCAAGATGACCGGCGTGCCCCTGCAGAAGCTCGAGAAGGAGGAGGCCCAGCGCCTGCTCAAGCTCGAGGACGAGCTGCACAAGTCCGTCATCAGCCAGGACGACGCGATCAAGGCGATCGCCAAGGCGATCCGCCGCGCTCGCGCCGGGCTCAAGGACCCCAAGCGCCCGATGGGCAGCTTCATCTTCGTCGGCCCCTCGGGCGTCGGCAAGACGCTGCTCTCCAAATCGCTCACGGAGTTCATGTTCGGCAACAGCGATGCGCTGATCCATCTGGACATGAGCGAGTACATGGAGAAGCACACCGTGTCGCGCCTCGTCGGCGCGCCTCCCGGCTATGTCGGCTACGAGGAGGGCGGCCAGCTCACCGAGCAGATCCGCCGCCGTCCCTACGCGGTGGTGCTGCTCGACGAAGTCGAGAAGGCGCACCCGGATGTGTTCAACATGCTGCTTCAGATCATGGAGGAGGGCAGGCTGACGGACTCGTTCGGTCGTCATGTGGACTTCCGCAACACGATCCTGATCATGACCAGCAACATCGGCGCGGACCTGATCAAGGGCGGCGGGGGCTTCGGCTTCGGCAAGCACACCGCGGACAACCAGTTCGACAACATCAAGAGCGTGCTGATGAAGGAGATTGAGCGGTTCTTCCGCCCCGAGTTCATCAACCGCCTCGACGATGTGATCGTGTTCCGCCCGCTGACCAAGGAGGACTTGGTCTCCATCGTGGAGTTCGAGGTGGGCAAGGTCTCCGAGCGTCTCAAGCTCCAGGGCTTCGCGCTCGAACTCGACCAGCCGGCCAAGGACTTCCTGATCGAGAAGGGCTACAACCCGGACTTCGGCGCCCGCCCGCTGCGCCGCGCGATCGGCACCTACATCGAGGACCCGGTCTCTGAGATGCTCCTGTCGGGCGAACTGCACGACAAGAACCTCCTCAAGGCGTCGCGCAAGGGCGAGGAAGAGCACCTGCACTTCGAGTCCGAGTTCGTCGCCCCGCTCAAGCCTGAGCCGAGCAAGGACGATGGCGAGGACGCGAGCGAGAACGAGGTCGAGTCGGCCGGGTCGCAGTCGACCTGAAGTCAATCCGGTTCCTGAGCTTTGGATATGAACTTTGCCGCACGCCTGTTTGGGCGTGCGGTTTTTTTATCACGGACTATCCCCAATGAGCCGGGGGCAACCGGAGGGGACTGCCCCGCGTATCGTTTGTGTGAATACGCAAGGGGGCAACATGCATCACACACATACCGCCGTGCATCGGACCCGTGCGATCGGGCTTGGGGTTCTCCGCACGGTCTCGGCCATCATGGTCATCATCGGGCTGTTGATGGCGCTCAACCGCATGCTCTTCGGTCTCCTCGGGACGGGCGATCTCAGCGACGCGTGGACCGTATGGAGGGAAATTGGGTCCTTGCAGGGTGTGTTTCTGGGATTGCCGCTGATTGGAGTTGGTGTGCTGGTCGGGCTGTACAGCGACCGGCTGACGCACTGGATCGTCCGCCCGCCGGCGAAGGGCTGCTCGCGATGCGGGTATGCGACACTCGGTGAAGATGGGCGGTGTTCGGAATGCGGATATGGATGAGGGGATGGGGTGGGGTGGGGTGTCATTCTCCACGGATTACGCTGCGCTCCAACCGTGGCTCCATTCGTCGGCCCTTCGGGACCGGAATACGAAGAGTAGCACCCCGGCTATCGAGTCATGCTCGCAAGTTCTTCAATGACTGCGTTATAAGTCGGTTCCAGCCATCCAGTTGTGCGGCTTTCGATCCGCTTTGCAACCATGTTCATCGGGGCATTGATGATATCCGTGTACTTCCCGTCCACACCCGGCGCATAGAGCATCATGTCGGTGCCGTAGGCGTCGGTCACGATCATCCACTCGAGCGGGGTGGCCGCGGCAATGTGGTCGCCAAAGACCACACCAAAGCTGAGCGCGATCGAGTTCGGCTCGATCACAGGGAACTTCTTTGAGAAGAGCTTGCGTTTCTTCGTGCCCTGCATGAACTGTTCCAGCCAGACATCAAATGCTTCGTGCAGATCACCAACTGTCGGCTTTGGTTCGCATTTTCTATTGAGCAGTTGGCCAACCAAACCGGTACAAATCAATCGCTGATCGACGAGCCACTGGCGTTCTGCATCAGAGAGCGGTTCTGCTTTGATTTGTTGTTCACTCACAGTTTCTCCAGCGCTTCCACAAGGTGCGTGGCGGGTGCCATGCATACACACTGACGGTGTCGGTATTTCAGCATGAACGGTTCATTTAGCCCTGCTTAAGCTGCGCATTAGCAGGGCACCCGGCACTCGGCTCGACCAGAAACAGGCCTAATCCATCGGGGGGATGTACTCGATCGGTTCAAAGACAGCGCCCGGCGTTTTTCGTCCAAACGCGGATCCAACAGGGGCGTGTAGAAAGGGCACTATTGAGGGGTCATAGTTCGCGATTGTGTTGACATCATAAATCCCGTGATTCTTTGCATCGTTCATGTACTCATCAGACTCGTATCCGGACATGAAACCCCACCCCGAGTCCATGTCGTTTCTGGGTGGGTCTCGTTGCATAAACCCAACAGGCAAGCCGTCGACGACGATCTTGTCAGTTGCGATGCACCCGCCCAACGCAGGTATGATGCTGCGGATGTGTTCAGCCGGGATGTGAAACTTTTTCTCAGTCATACCTATAGGGAAGGGATAGGGATCAAGATTACAGCTTCTTGAGCGCCTCCACCAACCGATCTACATGCTCTTCCTTATGCGCCGCCGACATCTGGATCCGGAGGCGGGCCGTGCCCTCGGGGACCACCGGGTAGCCGAAGCCGATGACGAAGATGCCGTGGGTGAGCAGTTTCTTGGACATCGCGATGGCCTTGGCGGTGTCGCCGACGATGATCGGGCAGATGGCCGTGGGTGATTCGAGCACCTCAAAGCCCGCGGCGGCGAGCTGCTTGCGGGCGTACTTGGTGATATCGCGGAGTTTCTGCACCCGTTGGGGCTCGTTCATCAGCGTGGTGATGGCGGCGTTGGCGCTGGCGGCGACGGTGACGGGCAGGGCGTTAGAAAACAGCGTAGGGCGGCCGCGTTGGATAATCAGCTCGATCAGATCCTTGCTGCCGGCGATGAACCCGCCGGCCCCGCCGCCCAGGGCCTTGCCGAGGGTGCCGGTGAAGACATCGACCTTGCCGATCATGCCGTAATGCTCGTGCGTCCCGCGGCCGGTGTGGCCCATCACGCCGTGGCCGTGGGAATCGTCGACGACGAGCAGGGCGTTGTACTCATCGCAGAGCTTGCGCAGGCCCGGCAGGTCGGCGATGTCGCCCTCCATGGAGAACACGCCGTCGGTGAT
>JBBDKK010000135.1:0-3747 GCA_040879395.1 Phycisphaerales bacterium | reverse complement strand
CCGCTATCCTACTATTACATCGACCCGCCCCGACCCCGCGCGAGACCCCGCGCATGCCCACCAGCACGCCACGACCCATCGCCCGCCTCCTCCTCCCCGCCATGGCCCTCCTCGCCGCCGCAACCGCCCCCGCCCTCTCCCAGGCATCCGAGTTCCAGCTCGACGAATCCGGCGACTGGACCCAGACCCAGGCCCCCGAGCCCGGCAGCGACGCCGCCATCATGGCCGAGGCAACCGCCCTCATCGCAGAGGGCGAACCCGGCAAGGCCCACGACATCCTCTCAGACTGGCTCGATGAGCACAAGCGAACCCGAAACGAGCACATCGCACAGGCCTACTACCTCCGCGGCGTCGCCCGCCTCGAACGCCAACGGGAATACAAAGCACTCTTCGATTTCGAAGCCATTATCCGCGACTACCCCTCGTCCCCCTTCTTCCTCAAGGCCGTTGAGCACGAGTACAACATTGGCCTCGACTACATCAACGGCCTGCGACGCCGATTCCTCGGCTTCCGCTTCGAAAACGCCCGCCCCACCGGCGAGGAACTCCTCATACGCACCCAGGAACGCGTCCCCGGCTCACAGCTCGCCGAGGAAGCCGCCATGCAGCTCGCCGACCACTACTACAACCGCCGCGAACTCAAGCTCGCCGCCGAGATGTACGCCATCTTCCGCCGGAACTACCCCGATTCTCCCCGCGTAGAACGCGCCATGCTCCGCGAGATCGAGTCCAACATCGCCCGCTTCAAGGGACCCCGCTACGACGGCTCGGGCCTGCTCGATGCCAAGCTCCTCATCGAGCAGTACCAGCGGGACTACCCCGCAAGCTCCCTCCGCGCCGGGATCACCGAGGGCCTCGACGCTTGGATCGACGAATCCGCCGCACTCCAGGCACTCGACACCGCCCGCTGGTACCTCAAGGTCAACGATGAACCCTCCGCACGCTTCGTTCTCGCCCGCCTCATCCCCCGCCACCCCGCCACCGACGCCGCCGACGAAGCACTCGACCTCATGATCGAACGCGGCTGGATCGAGTTCGATTCCCAGCCCACCGTCGATCCCACCACCGCCACCGACGCCGAGCCATCATCGGACGGGGAACAGGCGGATCCCGCCGATCAGGACCAGGAACACGCCCCGGAGCAAACCCCGTGATCCGCCCCACGCCAACAATCCTCGCCGCCGCCTTCGCGGGCATCCTCCTCGCCACAGCAGGCTGCGCCTCGGACCCCACCCGGGGCTACGCCTTCTCATCTACCTTCGACGAATCAATCCAGTCCGTCTCCGTCCCCCTATTCCGCAACGAGACCACTTCCCGAGGCCTGGAAATCCCCCTCACCGAAGCCATCGTCAAGCAGCTCCAGCAGCGCACCCCCTGGCACATCGCCCAATCCGACCGCGCGGACACCTCCCTCGTCGGCGTCATCACCGAAACCCAGCTCTCCGTCCTCTCGGACGCTCCCCGAACCGGGCTCGTCCAGGAACAGGCAATCCGCATCACCATCCGCTTCGAATGGCGCGACAACCGCTCCGGCGACATCATCGTCGCCAGAGACAACTACTCCGCCTCCGCCGTCTTTTTCCCGGCCCGAGGCGTCGGAGAACGCCTCGAATCCGGCCAGCGCGACGCGATCGAGGAACTCGCCAGCGATGTCATCTCCGAGATGAGATCGAACTGGTAAAAACCGATCCACCACCGCAATCTGTTCGTATACCTATCGGGCCGGAATCCCAAAGGTTCCCAGCTACCGGCCCCTATAATCTTTCCGCTGGGGGCAATACCCCCGACATTCCCCAAAGAACCCGATCCCGGCCAATTCCGGCACACGGCATGGATCGAATCCCGCACCCCGGGCGAATACTTCACTCTCCCGAGCCGATATACACGCCGGACGCAGGCAACGAACACCCGGGCCGCCGGCCAACACCGACCCCGGCCCGAAACACCCGAAATACCACGATGCCAGAAAACAAACCAACCCCCCCAAAGAATCCCAACGACCCCAAAGGCAACAAGCCCGGCGCGACCCCGCCGCCACGCCAGGGACGCGGCATGTTCGGCTTCTTCGCCATCATGCTCATGGTCCTCATGCTCGTCATGTTCCTCTCCAGCGCGGACCAGGGCCGCGAGATCACTTTCCAGCAGTTCGAGACCGCCTACCTCGCCGGAAACATCGAAAAAGACTCCGTCACCCTCCGCGAGAGCGCCATCACCGCCATCGAGGTCCAGCCCGAGACCAACGCCGAAAACACCAAGGCCGCCGTCCGCGTCCCCATCTCCACCGTCTCACGCGAGGAAATCTCCAGCCGCGTATACGCGCTCACCAACGGCAACATCCGCGAGAAACCACCCTCAGGATGGGTCAACTTTCTCTATGTCTTCGGCCCCTTCATCCTCCTGATCGGTCTGCTCTGGTTCCTCCTCGCCCGCGGCATGCGCGCTGCCGGCGGCGGCGCGGGCATGATCGGCTCCTTCGGAAAGTCCCGCCACCGCACCATGACCAAGGAAATGACCGGCATCACCTTCAAGGATGTCGCCGGCATCGAAGAAGCCAAGTCCGAAGTCACCGAGATCATCGAGTTCCTCAAGAACCCCAAACGCTTCACCCGCCTCGGCGGCCGAATCCCCCGAGGCGTCCTCCTCGCCGGCCAGCCCGGCTGCGGCAAGACGCTGCTGGCCAAGGCCATCGCCGGCGAGGCCGATGTCCCCTTCTTCTCGATCTCCGGCTCCGACTTCGTCGAGATGTTCGTCGGCGTGGGCGCAAGCCGCGTCCGCGACCTCTTCAAGCAGGCCAAGGACTCCTCGCCCTGCATCATCTTTCTCGACGAGATCGACGCCATCGGCCGACGCCGCGGCGGCGGATTCTCCGGCGGCGGAAACGACGAACGCGAGCAGACGCTCAACGCGATCCTCGTCGAGATGGACGGCTTCTCCTCAGGCGACGGCGTCATCGTCATCGCCGCAACAAACCGCCCCGATGTCCTCGACCCCGCACTCATCCGTCCGGGCCGCTTCGACCGCCAGATCATGGTCCCCCTGCCCGATGTCGCCGGTCGCCTCGAGATCCTCAAGGTCCACGCCAAGAAGATCAAACTCGGCCCCAATGTCGATCTGGAAAAAATCGCCCGCGGCACACCCATGTTCAGCGGCGCCGACCTCGCCGCCATCATGAACGAGGCCGCCATCTCCGCCACCATGCTCGACAAGGAGTTCATCGAGCACGAGGACCTCGAAGAAGCCCGCGACAAGGTCAAGTTCGGCCGCGCCAACAAGTCCCGCGTCCGCGAGAAGGACGAAAACAAGCTCGTCGCCTACCACGAGGCCGGCCACGCCGTCCTCCAGGCGCTCCTCAAAGACGCAGACCCCCTCCACAAGGTCACCATCATTCCCCGCGGACAGTCCGGCGGAGCCACATTCTCGCTCCCCGAGAAAGACCGCATGGGATACAACCTCAAGTGGATCCACGCAACCATGCGCATGATCTGCGGCGGACGAATCGCCGAAGCCAAAGCAATGGACGATGTGTCCTCCGGCGCATCCTCCGACATCCAGCAGGTCACCCGCCTCGCACGCGCCATGGTCCTCGAATGGGGCATGAGCAGCAAGCTCGGCTTCATCAGCTATGTCGGCGAGGACACCCGCGAGGCCTTCGCCCCCGACAAGGACTACTCAGACGACACCGCCCGCGTCATCGACGAGGAAATCCGCCGCATCGTCGACGAGGCCTACGCCGACGCCGAACGCATG
>JBBDKK010000134.1:0-3754 GCA_040879395.1 Phycisphaerales bacterium | reverse complement strand
CGCCGAGGTCAACACCACCAACGACGGCCCGGTCATCGCCTCGACCATGGTCCAGGGATCGCAGATCCGCGGCGAATCCACGGCCACCTTCTCCAACGCCGTCGAGAGCGCCACCACCCAGGCCGCCGAAGCCATCGAGACCAAGCGCGTCCCCCGCAAGCATGAGAACGCCGTGCAGCACTACTTCGGCCGCCTCGACAACGAGGCCAAGAAAGCCAGCGGCAGCCAGCCCGAACTCGCTCCCGCAGACGACTGATCGGGTGGCCCGACGGAGCCGTCACCGGCTCCTTCGGGACGATCTGCGGACAGCGCCGGAACCCGAAGGAGACTTCGTCTCCGTCGGGCCACCCGGATCCTTCGGGACGATCGCATCCGACATTGAAATCCAAGAACATTGAAAAACCAAGAACATGCAGGAGACTTCGTCACCTGCATGGCACCCATCCTTATACCCATCAATCCTCTGTCTTTTCCCTCTGTGTGCTCTGTGTGCTCTGTGGTAAATCTTCTCCCCCATTCCCCTCATGCTGCTCCATCGGACGATCTGCGGACAAAGACCGGGACCCGAAGGAGACTTCGTCTCCGTCGGGCCACCCGCTTCCGGCAACCTCCCCGATCCCGGCCGGTAAGATCGTGCATGAGACACACACTCACCCTGTCGTGCGCCGCTGCGCTGCTGTCACTGCCGCTGGTATCGTGCGAGAACGCATCCGATCAGGACACCGATTCGGCCACCTCCGCGCAGACCGTCACCCTCTACACCAGCGTCGATGACTCGTTCGCGCGGATGGTGGTCGACGCGTTCGAGGACGAAACGGGCATCCGCGTGGATGTCCTGGGCGACACGGAAGCCACCAAGACCACCGGGCTCGTCTCACGCCTGCAGGCCGAGGCCGCCAACCCCACCGCCGATGTCTGGTGGGCCAGCGAGCCCATGGGCACGATCCTGCTCGACGAATCGGGCATCCTCGAACCCGGGGGCGTGGAGGGCAGCGTGGGCGAGGACTGGCCACAGGCCCTGCGGAGCGATGACTGGTCCTGGGTGGGCAACGCCGTCCGCGCCCGGGTGATCGGCTATTCCACCGGTCGCGTGGAGAACCCGCCGACGACCATGGCCCAGCTCACCGAGCCGCGGTACAAGGGCCGCGTGGGCATCGCCCGCCCGCAGTTCGGCACCACGCGCATCCACATGTCGATCCTCGCCGACACCTGGGGCATGGAGAACTTCGAGGCGTGGCTGGAGGCCATGGTGGCCAACGGCGTGCGCCTGTACGACGGCAACGCCACCGTCGTCCGCGCCATCGCCATGGGCGAGATCGACATCGCCCTCACCGACACCGACGATATCTGGTCCGGGCAGGAGAACGGCTGGGAGGTGGACCTCGTCTACGAAACCCGCGAGGACCACGACCGCTGGCCTAGCGCCGGACCCGCGCTGATCCCCAACACCGTCGCCGTCGTCCGCGGGGCCCCGCATCCCGGGCCCGCCGCGCGCCTGGCGGCCTACCTCGCCTCCCCGACGGTCGAACGCCTGCTGTACGAATCCACCACCAACAACACGCCGATTGACCCAGATCTTCGGGCCGAGTACGGCGGTGATGTCCTGGATATCTCCCACCTGCCGGATTATCGGGGGGCGGCGGGAATGGTCGGCGAGGCCATGGACGCCTGCGAACGGGTGCTGATGAGCCCCTGAAGCCCATAACCCGGCGGCGGCCCCCCGCGACCGGCGCATTCCGACCGGCCGAGGGCCATTATCTCGCAATTCGATGGCACGCCCCATCCACGGAATCCAACGGCCCGATGCCCGGGCAGTGCCACCCGTCCAAAAGAAACTCGAACTCCAGTTTCGCCCCCGAAACAGGCGGGCGCTGTTCCTGGGTGTGCTGATCTTCCAGGCCGCGGTGCTGGTCGCCGCCGAGCTGCTGGTCGACGCGTGGATCCGGCGTGAGTTCAACCTGGCCCTGGTCCATACCGATCGCCTGCTGGTCTTCCGTGTATCCGTGGCCTTCTGCGTGTTCACACTCACCGCGCTGATCCTGTTCCTGGCCTCACAGCGCTACCGCGACACGCTGGAGATGGCCAACGAGGATCTGAGCAAGGAGGTCGCCGCCCAGCTCTCCGCCGGGCTGGCCAAGCGCAACGCCCTGATCTTCGGCCTGGCCAAGCTCGCCGACTACCGCGACACCGACACCGGGGCGCACCTGGAACGGATCGGCCTCTACGCGCGGATACTCGCCGATTCGCTCCGGGGTCTGCACGAAGAGATCGACGGCCGCTGGATCGACCGCATCGTCCTGGCCTCCTCGCTGCACGACATCGGCAAGGTCGGCATCCCCGATTCCATCCTGCTCAAGCCCGGGCTCCTCACCGACAAGGAGCGGGCCATCATGCAGAAGCACACGCTCATCGGGGCCGACACCCTGCTGGCGATCCGCGCCAAACTCGGGCCCGACGATTTCATCGACATGGGCATCGAGATCGCCCTCCAGCACCACGAGAAGTGGGACGGCACCGGCTACCCGTTCGGCCTGAGCGGGAAAGACATCTCCCTGCCCGCACGGATCGTCGCCCTGGCCGATTTCTACGACGCCGTCACCAGCAAACGCGTCTATAAGGATGCCATGAGCCACGAAGAGGCATCCGGGCTCATCGCCAGTCTCCGGGGCACGCACTTCGACCCGCGGGTCGCAGACGCCTTCTTCGAAAACCAGGCCGAGTTCAACGCCATCCGCGCCCACAACCAGCACGAGGACCACACGGCCCTCAAGATCCACGACCTCGAACGCGTCGCCCGCCGCTTCATCGATGAGCAGGCCGGCCTGCACTACACGCCCGCGGCGTGAGCGGGCCGATCTCTGGGTGCCCGTACTCGCCCGAAGGGCGCAGTCGGGTTCCCAGCCAACCGGTTTCCGCCGCACTGCGCGGCTGCGCCGCGAGTACGGGCACCCGGATTTGCTCTTCTTCGCTCCCTCGCTTCCGTATACTTGCCCATGCCCGACACCATGACACCACCGCTCTCACAGCTCATCCGCCCGCATCTCGACGAGATCACCGCCATCCGGCGGGACCTGCACGCGCATCCCGAGATCCTCTTCACTGAGGAACGCACCAGCGGCGTCGTCAAGAAGGAACTCGATCGGCTGGGGATCACCTACAGAACCGACATGGGCGGGCGCGAGCCGGGCACGGGCTTCGGCGTCATGGCCCACATCCCCGCAACCGTCGATCGGCCGGGTGATTGCATCGGGCTGCGGGCGGACATGGATGCGCTGCCCATCACCGAGCCCGACGGCCGGCCGCACAAATCCACCCACCCCGGCCAGATGCACGCCTGCGGCCACGACGGGCATACAGCCATCCTCCTGGGCGTCGCCCGGGTGCTTGCGGGGCTCGAACACAGGCCCAACCCGGTGACGCTGGTCTTCCAGCCCGCCGAGGAGGGCGGGGGCGGGGGCGACAAGATGTGCCGCGACGGCGTGCTTAATGGCGACCCGGTCGATTCCACGAATCCCGCCGGGTTTGGGCCGCCGATTGCGCGGATGTACGGCCTGCACGGCTGGCCCGATCTGCCGCTGGGGACAGTCTCGACCAAGCCCGGCCCGCTGCTGGCCGCCACGGACACCTTCGATATCACGATCACCGGCACCCAGGGGCACGCGGCCTACCCGCATCTGTGCGTGGACCCGGTGGTCGCTGCGGCCCAGGTGATCTCGATGGCCCAGAGCATTGTCTCCCGCAATACCCGCCCCAC
>JBBDKK010000133.1:0-3767 GCA_040879395.1 Phycisphaerales bacterium | reverse complement strand
CGACCGCCGCATCGAATCCATCCGCGAGGAGGCCGGCAAACTCGCCGACCGCATCGACGCCCTGACCGACCAGCAGGGCCGCTGCCGGTCGGACATCGAATCCGCCCAGGCCGAGATCGCCGAGATCGAGTCATCGCTCAGGGCCCTCGAAACCGAGCTGGCCGAGATCGCCGCACGCGAGCAGTCCGTGGGCCACACCCGCTCGCGGCTCGCCGAACTGGTGGACGAACTCGATGAACAACGCGTCCGCCTCGAAACCCGCCACGCCACCCTCGAAGAGATGGTCCGCTCACGCGTGGGCCTGGACGACGCCGTCCGCGAGGTGCTCGACCGCAAGGACCGCGCCGACGGATTTAGCGGCGTACTCGGCCCCCTGGCCGAACTCATCGAGGTCAGCGCCGAACACGCCCCGCAGATCGAATCCGCCCTCGAAGACGCCCTCCAGTCCGTCGTGGTTGCCTCCATCGCTGATATGCCCAGTGCTGACGAGTTGGCCCAACTCCCCGGCCGCGTCACCTTCCTCCCGCTCAGCGGCTTCGAGACCCTCGCCGATCCCTCCGACCTCGTCCTCAACCAGCTCACCGCCATCACCTCCGGCCGCGTCACCCGCCTGCGCCCGCTGGTCCACGCCCGCGGCGGCGATGCTGACAAGAACCGGCGCGTGGACGCCCTGCTCGACCGCGTGCTGGCCTCCACCCTGCTGGTCAACGACCTCGACACCGCCATGCTGCTGGCCGCGGGCCCCCTGCGGAGCATCAAGGCCCGGTTCGTCACCCACGCGGGCACCGTCGTCGAGCCCGATGGACGCGTCTGCGCCGGACCCGCGGGCGACTCCCAGGCCGCGGGCCTGCTCGCCCGGCGCGCCGAACTCGATGAACTCTCAGAGACCCTCGGGGCGCACACCCGCGAGTACGAATCCAAACGCGACGAACTGGCCCGCGTTGACGCCAACGCCTCCCAGCTCGCCGAGCAGCGATCACGCCTGCATTCGTCCATCGGCTCGGCCAAGCAGCGGCTGGTCCAGTCCCGGCACACGCTGGACAAGCACCAGTCCGAGCACGAGCGCGTGAGCCGCGAGATCGATCGCACCGGCGACGAGCGCACGACCAACGCCAACCGGCTGGACGAGCTCAACGCCGAGCGGGCGGACCTCACCCAGCGGGCCGACCGGCTGGAAGGGCTTCTTGAGGAGCAGTGCCGCCGGGCCGAAGATGCCCAGCGTAACCTGGTCGGCACCGAGCGGACCCTGGAAGACGCCAACGAGAAGGTTTCATCCGCCCGCGTGCGGACATCCACCATCCACGAGCAGCTCCGCGGCGAGCAGCGACAGCTCGGCCAGCTCCGCACCCAGCGCGATGAAACCGAACGCCAGTGCGCCCTGGCCCAGCGGCACATCGAGCGCACCCGCGCCGTCCTCGACGAGCACCAGCGTGTCGCCCGCGAATCCATCCAGCTCGAACAACAGGCCAACGCCCTCATCGAAACCCTCGAAGCCCGCTCCGCCGAGGCCCTGTCCCTCGTTCGCGAGTCCGATGAACACCTCAGGGAGATCAACGCCCGCCTCGCCGCCGTCCGCGACACCGCCGAGGCTTTCCAGCGCGACTGGCACGCCATCGAGACCTCACGCCGCGAGACCGAGGTCAAGCGCGAGGTGATCGAGGAGCGCACCCTCGAAGACCTGGGCATCGATCTGATCATCGAGTACCCCGAGTACCGCCACATGATGAAGCCCGGCGATATCGAGCGGATCGATACCGAGTCTACCACCGCCCGCGTCCATGTCCTCAAGAACGAGATCAAGAACCTGGGGAGCGTCAACCTCGCTTCCATCGACGAGGAATCCAATCTCACCGAGCGCAACGACGAACTCATCGCCCAGGTCCGCGACATCGACGAGGCACGCATCAAGCTCGCCACACTCATCGAGAAGCTCAATGTCGCCTCCCGCACACGCTTCGGCGAGGTCTTCGAGTCCATCCAGCAGGAGTTCGGCGGCCGCAACGGCATGTTCCGGCGTCTGTTCGGCGGCGGGCGGGCCGAGGTGCGGCTCATGGGGCTGGTCAAGGAGGTCGACGGCCAGAAGGTCCAGACCGACGAGATCGACCTGCTCGAATCCGGGATCGAGGTCATCGCCAAGCCCCCGGGCAAGGAGCCGCGTTCGATCAACCAACTCTCCGGCGGCGAGAAGACGATGACGGCCGTGGCGATGTTGCTGGCGATCTTCCGATCCAAACCCAGTTGCTTCTGTGTCTTGGACGAAGTCGATGCCGCGCTCGACGAGGCCAATGTGGGGCGATTCTGCTCCACGCTGGACATCTTCGCCCAGCAGAGCCGCTTCATCGTCATCACCCACAATAAGCGGACGATGCAGGCGACCGACAAGCTCTTCGGCGTGACCATGCAGGAGCGGGGTGTGTCCAAACGCGTCGAGGTCCGCTTCGATCAGGTCGGCGAGGACGGCACGATCGCCAAGGAAGCGATCAAGGATTCCCCGCCGGAACCCCAGGCCCAGCCGAATCGTGAGCCGGAACACCCGGAGCAAACCGAGCACAGCGAAGAACGCATCGACGAGGCGATCGAGGACGCCGCGGATGAATCGGCCGATAACCCGACCCGCCGCCCCTCTGGCGCCCTCCGAGCCGCCCTGGCCTCGATGCGCGACGACCATCAGCCCGCCGAATCTGACTGATATGGCCGATGGCCGAACGCGACACCGGCCCGCGGTGACATCAGCGATCGGCTGCACCTCCGGCTGATTGTGCCCCGAATCCTCATATCGCCGCTTTCGCACGCACCCTGTTTTTGCTATACTCCGGCCATGAAGCGATCATTTCTCATTTCAGTGCTCACCGTGATGCTCTCGCTGGCATCATTCCTCGCCCCCGCCGACATCGTCACCCTCAAGGACGGCACCACCCACGAGGGCAAGGTGATTGAGGAAAACGGCGCGCAGGTGATCATCGAGATCTCGATCGCCAACATCAAAACCACCAAGACCTTCCCGCGCTACAAGGTCCGGTCCATCGAGTACACGCCCGCCGAAGAGATCGAAGAAGAAGCGGACACCCCGCCGTCGATCCCGACATCCGGCGTCGAACGCGAGCAAACCCCCACCGACCTCGGTGATGCGCCGGGCATCCCCGACGACAGCGACGAAACCGACGAGGAAAACGCCGATGAAGAAGGCATGTCGCGGGCAGAGCGGCTCGCGGCCCGGCGCAACCGGACGCTGTATATCGTCATCCCCGTCGAGGGCATGATCGGCGAGCAAACCAGCGCCGACGGGCTCCGCAACGCCCTGCGACTCGCTTCACGCCAGCGGGCGGAGCATGTCGTGTTCACCATCGACTCGCCCGGCGGCTATGTCTACGACGCCGTCGAGACCCTCAAGGTGCTCAAGGAGTTCGACGACGCTTTCGTGTACCACGCCCTGGTGATCGAGGGCGCGATCTCCGCCGCCAGTGTCTATGTCGCCGCCGCCGACCGGATCTGGGTCCGCCCCGACGCCCGCGTGGGCGGGGCCGTTGCCTACACCAGCGACAACACCTCGGGAGCCGCGGAAGTCGATGCGAAGTTCAACTCCATCTGGGCCGCCGAGATCGCCGCGCGGGCCGAGTCCAAGGGCCACCCGCCCGAAGTCTTCCGGGCGATGGTCGAACCCGGGGCGGAGGTCTGGATGGACGCCGAGGGCGAGATCTACGCCTCGCGTCCCTCGACCGCCGGCGCCCAGCAGCTCGACTCGGGGACGACGATCCTGACCATGCGGG
>JBBDKK010000132.1:3585-24131 GCA_040879395.1 Phycisphaerales bacterium | reverse complement strand
TGAAGCTCGAAGACGCCCCGCCGTACATCCCCACGCCCAGAAGCCCACCGCCCATGAGCGATAGTACGACCCCCATCCAGATGAGCGCGGGGCGGCGATGACGCACCCGATCAACGCGTGACGATGGGTCGTGCACACTCGCGCCGCACTCGGGGCACCGCGCATCTTCGTGACCACGCTTCACACCGCCCAGATCGAACCGGCACCGCCTGCAATACACGCCCCGGACTGAGGCCCGACCACGCAGACCAACAATTAGCATCATGGCGGCGAGCAGGAGCAGGATGACGGAGAGAGTCAGCATATGCGTTTCCGGTATGAGGTATGACGAACGGATCAGCCGTCTGTTGCGTCATCTGCGTCATTGTGGGGTCGTGCGATGGTGTCGGTGTCGGCGGGGTCCATGCCGATTGCCGTTCTGGGGGTCTTGGTGTCGGTGACGGGCACGCCGGTGAAACGGAGCGAGATGCCGAGGATTTCGCGGATGTCGTGGCTCTTCTCGGCGATCTGCTGCGAGGGGCGGTACTCGACGGTGACCGTGCCCGCATCGAGCCAGCTCTGCAGCAGGGCTTCGTCGACCCCCTCGTGGGCATCGGCGCGCCAGGCGATCGAGATGGCGCTCAACCCCTGTATCGGGGCCGAGTTGACGCCGCAGAAGCGCGTCTCGCGCCCATCATGGATGACATAGAGATCGCCCGAGAGTCCGACCGGGAGCTGCGAGGTGATGAACTCCGACTCGGCGGGGATGATCACATCACCGTACGCGGTCCGCTCGTCCGCGGGCGGGATGTAGATCGGCGCGAGGCGGGCCTGGGGGTTCGTGCGGAACGAGTCGATGATCTCCGGGTCGGTGTTCAGTCGCACGATATCGGCTTCGGCGGGGAGCACCCGCACCTGGCCGCGCTCCGTCTGTGTCCAGCTCGCAAGCACCGTGTTCGAGGGATCCGCCTCCACGACGATCTTCTACTCGACGATGAGCGTGATCTCGGAGTTGGGCTCGATCTTTGACCAATCGAGTTCTTCGAGCGGGAGCTGGGCATCGCTTCCACCGCCCGTGCGCGGGCCGGTATCGGGCACCGTGAACATGCCGCCGTATGTGCTGTTGAGCTGGGCCTCATAGTCGGGATCGACCGTGCCCGCTCTTGTGATGGTCATCCAGAGCCGGAGTTTTTCTGGGCCGTAGTTGACGGCCCCGAACCGGTTGAGGGCAGCGATCCGCGCGGAGTTCGTGTGCCGGACATTGAGCCCCGCGATCGTTGCGCCGTGGCGGAGCGTTTCGGGGAAATCCGCGGCCGAGTCGATCGCCAGGCGGACATAGGCCGATGCCTGCTCCTGCGTGAGGCGGCCATCCACAAGCGCGTTGGCCAGCACCTCGCCGTGGCGTGGATCCCAGAGCGTGCTGATGTCCTGCTGGTGGGCGATGGCATTGGCGATCAGGTCGTCCCAAGCGTCATCGCTCAAGGGGGGCTTTCGCACGAGGCGGCTGGTGGCGATGTCGGTGAAGGCGGCGTCCATGCCGAGGGCGTGCAGGGTGAGCACGATCCGGTCCGGGAGGACGGCCATCACCCTTGCCTGGTTGTTGCTGACGATGATGCCCATGAGCGTGCCGCCGGAGAGCAGCAGGACTATTCCCAGAGCGAGCACAATCGGTCGACGCCGGCGGAGCGTGGGGCGGGAGGCGTTTGGGGCCGCGAGGTCCCCGCCGCACTCGGGGCAGGCGGGCGCATCGGGCGCGAGTCCAGCCAGGTCGAATCGGCAGCGGCGGCAGAACGAGCCGCGGTCGACGATGCGGCCGCGGAGGGCGACAAGGAGGAGGGCCAAGCCCAGCAGGAGCAGTGCGAGTGCGATGATCAGCATGTGCTGATACTAACAGATCTCGCGAAGATCCGGGTAGATGGATCAGGAATCGGCGGGCTTGGACCGGGCCTTGCCGGGGCCGCCCTCGTGGCGGACGATCTCGCCGGTGACGAGATAGATGATGTCCTCGGCGATGTTGCCCAGCAGGTCGCCCACGCGTTCGAGTTCGCGGGAGATTCGATACATGAGCATGTAGAACGCCGCCTCCTGCGGGTTCTCCTCGATCTTGGCGGTCAGCTCGCGGAAGGTCTGCTTGTCGAGTCGGTCGATGATCTTGTCGCGGGCGACGACCTCGCGGGCGGCTTCGGGATCGGTGTTGATGACCGCGCGAAGCAGCTCCTGGCACATCACGGGGATGCGCTCGCCCATCTCCTGGAGCGATTTGGGCCAGTCGGGGTTCTCATTGCGGACCTTTTTGCTGATCTTGGCGATCGAGGAGGCGTGGTCAGCGAGGCGTTCGATGTCCGAGTTGACCTTGAGCGAGAAGGTGATGAGTCGGAAGTCCGCGCCGAAGGGCTGCTGGAGGGCGAGGATGCGGAAGCATTCCTGCTCGATCTTGACCTCCTCGGCGTCGATCTCGTTCTCGATGTCGCGGATCTCCTGCACGCCCTCGTCGGTCGAGTTCCACAGGACCTCGATCGACTGCTGGAGCAGGTCGATCGCCTGGGAGGCCTCGCGGATCACGCGGCGGCGGAGCGCGGCGAGCTGCTGGTCGAGCTGGGTGTCGTTGGCGACGCGGAGGGGGATCTGCTGCTTTGTAGGCTGTGGTTGCTTTGGATCGGGCATGGGTTCGTCCTTGGTGGCTGCCAGGATGCACTCCGGATTTCAGCCCATAAGTCTATCCGATAGCAGGGGTTTGTGCGCTGCATATTGCGTGAATCAGTTTTGTCGGCGTCAGGGGCGCACAATCTTCACAGAGAAATCACGAAGGCCCAGTCAATCTGCAGCGCGTTTCACTTCGCGCCCAGCCAGTCGAGCATCGCCTTGGCCCGCTGCATGGGCGAGCCGGCGGGGTGGTTAGGGCGGACATAGACCTCGGCGAGTTTCTGGCCCGATGCGCCCTTGGCGTTGGTCTGGGCGAGTTTGCCCTCCAGGACGCTCTGCTGAACGGGCGCATCGGCCAGGGCGTCCTGAAGCCGGCGCGGGTGGGCGGTGAGGAAGACGATGTCCTGTTCGCGCAGGCCCACGCTGCGGACGAAGAGGCCCTGGCATGCGGCGCGAACCCGGGCGCGGAGGATGAGTCGGCGGACCAGCTCCGGCGGGTCGGAATAGGCGCTGGTCAGGTCCGCAACGAGCTGGTCGATCTGGGCCTGGCCGGCAGCGGTGGCCAGGCGGCGGTAGGCCTCGATCCGGCGGGTGTCGCTGGGGATGTAAGCTTTGGGGATGTATCCCAAGACGCCGATGTCCACCGAGGTGTGCTCGACCCGCTCGGGATCGCCGGTGCTGGTGAGTCGCTGGACGGTCTGGTCGAGGAGCTGGCAGTACATCTCGTATCCCACCGCGGCGATGTGGCCGGACTGCTCGGCGCCCAGCAGGTTGCCCGCGCCGCGGATCTCCAGGTCGCGCATGGCGATCTTGAAGCCCGCGCCGAGCATGGAGTATTCCTCGATCGCCTTGAGGCGCTTCTGAGCGACTTCCTTGACCGTCCGGTCCTCGGGCAGGAGCATGTAGCAGTAGGCCCGGTGGTGGCTGCGCCCGACGCGGCCGCGGAGCTGGTGGAGTTCAGAAAGCCCGAATCGGTCGGCATCGTTGATGATCATCGTGTTGGCGGTCGGAATGTCGATGCCGGATTCGATGATGGTCGTCGAGACCAGGACATCGGCCCGACGGCTCATGAAGTCGAACATCACCTGCTCGAGATCGTGCGGGTTCATCTGGCCGTGGCCGATGATGATCTTTGCATCGGGCACCAGGCGTCGGACCTCGTCGGCGACGCTCTCGATGTTGTGCACGCGGTTGTGCACGAAGTAGACCTGGCCCTCGCGGGCCAGCTCGCGCTGGATGGCCCGGGCGATGCGGTGCGGGTTGTAGGGGATGACCTCGGTGACGATCGAGCGCCGATCGACGGGGGGCGTTGTCAGACTGGAGATATCACGCAGACCCAGCATCGACATGTGCAGCGTGCGGGGGATGGGGGTGGCCGAGAGCGTGAGCACATCGACCGTCAGACGCAGTCGCAGGAGCTTCTCCTTGTGCTCGACACCGAAGCGTTGCTCCTCATCGATGATGACCATGCCCAGCTCGGCGAAGCGGACATCGTCCGAGAGGATCCGGTGGGTGCCGACCACGACATCGACGCGCCCGAGCTTGAGGTCTTCGAGCGTGTTGCGGATCTGCTTTGGAGATTTGAAGCGTGAGAGCGACTCGACGCGGAAGGGGTAGTCGGCGAAGCGATTGCGGAATGTCCGCTCGTGCTGCTCGGCCAGGACCGTGGTGGGCACGAGGACCGCGACCTGGCGTCCGGCCTCGACGGCCTTGAAGGCCGCGCGGATGGACAGTTCGGTCTTACCGAAGCCGACATCGCCGCAGATCAGCCGGTCCATGGGGCGCGACGACTGCATGTCTTTCTTGATCTCGATCATGGCGGCGAGCTGGTCCTCGGTCTCGTCGTAGGGGAACTCGGCCTCGAACTCGGTGAACAGCGGGGTGTCCTGGGGGTAGCTCATGCCCGGGACATGTTCGCGGGCGGCGCGGACGCGGAGCATCTCACCGGCGAGGTCCTTGACCGATTCGGTGACGCGCTCCTTCTGGGCCTTCCACTTCTTGCCGCCGATGGAACTCAGCGGCGGCTTGCCCTTGAAGCCGCCGACATATTTCTGTACCAGGTCGATCTGCGAGCAGGGCACATGCAGGCGGCTGCGCCCCGCGAACTCCAGGGTCAGGTACTCCTCCTGGTCCTCCTTGCGCTTCTTGCCGGCCCGTTCGGCCTTGAGTGGGTATCGCTCGCCGGTCTTGGCGGTGCCCGAGGCGTCCATGACGGTCATGCCCACGAACCGGGCGATGCCGTGCTCGGTGTGGACGACATAGTCGTCGGGCTGGATATCGAGAAAGGTGTCCATCGCCCGCCCGGCGCGGATCTTCTGCATCCGGCGCCGGACGCTGGAACGGTGGAGCATCTGGCCCGAAGGCACGATCGCATAGCGACCGATACCGGCCTCGGGATCATCGCCGTCCCAGATGAAACCGCGCCGGATGTCGAGGATTTCCCGCCGGATGTCGACGCCGGGGGCGTAGAGCGTGAGCAGCTCGCCAAGGCGGGCGTATTCGCCGTCGGAACCGCACGCGAGGACAGCGGTATCGACCCGCTCGCTCAGTTCGGCCAGCTCGCGGATCGCGATTGAGACCTCCTTGTCGAAAGGCGGGAGGGTCTCGACAGGGAGATGGACGAGCTGGTCCGCACCGGATTTGCCCGCCGAGAACTGGTTGACCTCGGCCAGCGCGTGGAATCGGGATTCGAGCAGCTTGAGGACGGCCGGGGGGCCGAAGATCGAGCGGCCGTCGCTGATGCGTTCGTAGTAGCCGCGTCCCTGCTCGACGACCTCGAAGGTCTCGGCCAGCAGCACGATGGTGTCGGTGGAGAGGTATTCCAGCACGGAGCGATCGTCGCGTGTGGCCTTGAGCTGGGCCTCGCCGACCGCTCCCAGCAGGACCGAGTCGATCGTGCGGTCGCTGCCCATGGTGTCCAGGTCGATCTCGGCGATGGAGTCGATCTCGTCGCCGAAGAAATCGATGCGGACGGGGATCTGCTCGCCGCCGGGCCCGCTGGGGGGGAAGATGTCGATGATCCCCCCGCGGGATGCGAACTGGCCGGGGAACTCGACGGCGTCGATCCGTTCGTAACCGGCCTCGGCCATCCACTCGATCAGGGAGGAGGGGTTGATCTCGTCACCGCGGCGGATCTCACGCACAAGCCGCCCGATGCGCTCGGCGCTTGGCACGGGCTGCATGAGGGCGGCGATGGGCGCGATCAGCACCGGCGGGGTTTGACCGGCGCGGATGCCGGCGATCATCGAAGCGCGGGCGGCGAAGAGTTCCGCGCTGACACTGGACTCGCCCGGGGCCAGTTCCAGGGCCGGGAAGACCGCGGCCCGTTTGGCTTCGTTCGGGGTCACGGCGTGGGATTCTGCGAGGATGTCCTCCGCCTCGTCCACATGAGCGCACACGATGAGCACCGGGCGGCGGGTCCGGGATTGCAGGGCGGTGGCCAGCAAAGAGATCGACGCACCGACCGAGCCCGTGGCGATGGTGCGTCGGCCCGCGTCCAGGCCCTGGGCCAAGGACTTGAATGCGGCGTCGGCGAGTATCGGGGTCAGCAGATCCACGGCGGGCGGGGCCTTTCGGTCAGCGCATACCCGTCCCCGGCCGGGCGGCGGTGCACCGATCGGCCCGGACGGCGGGAAATAAGATGTGCAAGTTTATCCGCCGAGGTCGGCCGACGCCCGGCTGTCTTCGGCTGGGACGATCGCCAAGCCGCGGAGTTTCTCGACGGTGCGGGGGCCGATCCCGCTGACGCGCTGGAGATCGTCGATGGAGTCGAACGGGCCGTCGGCGTCGCGGGCGTCGATGATGCGCTGGCCCAGGGCGGGGCCGATGCCCGGCAGCAGGTCCAGTTCGGCCAGGGTGGCGGTGTTGACATCGATGCGTTTGACGGCGTCGAATGAACGAGCGGGCGGCGATTGCGGGCTGGTTGTGGGCGTTCGGGCCGCGGTGACGATGGAGCCGTTTGCCTGCTGCGGTGCGGGCTGATATTCGTTGTGTTGAATGGAGCGGTTGAGCGACCATGCCAGGCCAGAGATTGAAGCGAAACCCAGGACGGCGGCGGCGAACATGGCCGCGGGTGTGCGGCCCCAGTCGGGCGGCCGGTGGGATCGGCCGGCGTGGTTGGTTGGGGACGATCGCCACTTCACGATCTGACCTCCACGCCGGTGGGGTTCCCGGGCTGGGGATGGAGGAGGTCGAACTCTTTGAGTCGCGGGGGCACGCGTCCGGTTTCAATGGCCTGGCGGAGTTCGATCATGCGGTCGAAGGATTCGCGGGCCAAAGACTGGGCATCGAGCAGGCCGCCGGTTCGCATCTCTGAGACGCCGGTGGGGTCGGCCAGCTCGTGCCAGCAGACGGATTCGACATAGGGCTTGGAAACGGCGATGGAAGTGAAGGCGGAGAGCCACTGGGCCTGGGACGCGGGGTCCCATCGGTCCCGCCAGTAGCCGGGATCGGCGTGCTGCTCGGAGTCGCTGGTGGGAGACAAGGCCGAGCTGGGGGCACCGATGGCCGATACCGCCAATGGACGATCGAGCATCGAGTACTGATCGAGCATCGCGCTGAAGGCCATCAGGTCACGGGTGTTCATGCCGGATTTGTACGAGCCCATCTGCACACGCAGCGAGAAGCTGTCGATGGGCACGCCGGACTGGGTGAGCATTTCAGCGTAGAGGAGGGGGGGCAGGGAGCGGCGGTCGCTGGTGTGGTAGCCGCCCCAGGGCTCGGTGATCTCGACCTGCACCTTGGCGCGGGGATGGAGCTTGCGAACGACGAGCACGCAGATGCGTGTGAGGTCGATCATCTGCTGGAAATCGAGTTTGAAGTGCTCGCCGCAGTGTAGGCCAGAGCAGACAGTCCATCGGCTGACGGTGCGTCGGTAGCGGGTGACGATGGCCTTGAGGTGCTCGTAGACGAGTTCGCGGAGCGTGTCGTAGTCGTTCTCCCAGATATAGAGCCACTCGGGGACGCAGTGCGGGCGGAAGTCGATGACCGGGCCGGCGACGATCGGTAGGCGGGCGGTCCGGATGGCCCACTCAATCCACTTGTCGGTGGGTGTGTAGGCGTACTCGCCCTCGATGGGTTCCATCTCGATCCAGCGCATGGGCATGGTGAGAAAATCGCACGCCTTGGTGACCGCAACGGTGGTCTGGTCGTTGAGCATGCTCGGCGAGACGGTCGCACCCAGGGCCGGGCGTGTTGGGAGGACAACGCCGCCGCGGGTGGGGTGAAGCACGGGCAGTGCCCGCTTGGAGATCCCGGCGTCCTCGGAGATGGCCATGTAGGCCTTGCCGTCGATGCGGGATTCGAAGTCGCGGCGTGCCTGGAGCAGCGATAGACGCTCGGACGCCTCGATGGCGATCCAGAGGGCTAGGAATCCGAGACGGGTGGCCTCCGCGACCGATTCCTTGTCGGCCCCCACCACGATCGCCTGGGTGAAGGTCTTGCGGGCGATCTCGAAGAGCCGCATGGTTTGGGAATCGGGGGCCAGATCGAAGGCCTGCCAGTCCTCAAGCTTGGTGAGGAAGAGCATGATGCGGTGGCGGGCGAGTTCGAGGGCGAGTATGTAGGGTCGGTCGCGGTCTGGGAGGAGGCAGGTCTGGAGGGTCAGCACGCCCAGCGGACGCAGGTGGATATCGTCGAGAACCGGCCCCTGCTGGCCGAGCTGAGTGAGGCGGGGGGCATCGAGGTCGATCTGCAGCGCGACGGCCGCGGCCTCGCGGGTGCCCTTTTCGCAGAGGACCATGCCGTCTTCGACGATGACCTCCCCGGCGATAGGAACCGAGTCGGGGCCGAGCAGGTAGGCCCCCGGGAGCACCCGGCGGGTCATGGCGGCCGAGTTGTCCGGGGCGATAAATCGCAGCATGAAATCAGATACTCCTCGTCCCCGGCTGGGGAACGGTGTGCCGGTAAGGATATGGGATCGGGCGGAGTCTGACGACCCTCCCGCTGGCAATCGGGGCGAAATCTCGGCGATCCGCGCTGGCCCGGGCTCGTGGGATGGACAGAATCGGCCGTGCCGCGCTATCGTCGGGTGTGCCTATGAAACCATCCACCCACGATTCTTTGTCGGAAGACGGCTCGCCCGTTTTCGAGACCGACCTCTCGCTGCCCGGCAAACGGGTCGGGAAGGTTCGGGATATCTACACCATCCCCGAGCAGACCGACTATGACGGCAGCGCGATCCCCCCGCGGCTGCTGATGATCGCCACGGACCGTATCTCGGCGTTCGATGTGGTCATGCCCGACCCGATCCCCGGCAAGGGGCGTCTTCTCACGGAGATCGCCGCTTTCTGGCTGCGATGGATCGAGGACCAGGGGCTTTCCTCGACGCACCTGCTCACCACCGATGTGGATCAGATCCCCGACAGCGCGTTCGGCGGGGTCACCACACGGGGGATGCTTGCGGGGCGGACTACGATCGGGCGGATGTGCCGCGTGATCCCGGTGGAGTGCGTGGTGCGGGGGTATTTGGAGGGGTCGGGGCTCAAAGATTATCTGGCGACGGGTTCGGTCTGCGGCGTGCCGCTGCCCGAGGGGCTTGTGCAGTGCGACCGGCTCCCCGAGCCGATCTTCACACCGGCGACCAAGGCCGAGAACGGGCACGATGAGAACATCGGTTTCGATGAGGCGAGCGAGCATGTGGAGGAGTTTGGCGGGTACACACTCATGGAGCGTCTGCGGGAACGATCGCTGAGCATCTATGTCGCGGCCAGCGCGTACGCCCAGGACCACGGGATCATCCTCGCTGACACCAAGTTCGAGTTCGGTCTGCCCGTGGACGGGGAGGGGAAGATTATCGATCAGGATCCGATCCTGATCGATGAGGCGCTGACGCCGGATTCCTCGCGGTTCTGGCCCGCGGATGATTACGAGCCCGGGCGGGCGCAGAAAAGCTTCGACAAGCAGTTCGTTCGGGAATATCTCGAATCGCTGGTGCGTGCGGGCAAGTGGGACAAGTCTCCGCCGGGCCCGCATCTTCCCGGCGATACCGTGGCGGGAACGCTTGAGCGTTATACCGCCGCGCGGGATATGCTTGTCGGTCCGTGAGCGCATAGGTTCGGTGATTGAGGCCGGCGATCAGTTCGTGATCGCGCCCTCGTCGATGTTCTGCTGCTCGCGTTGCTTGAGCTTGCGCTGGTACATGATCCGGTGCTGTTCCATGCCCACCGGCTCGGGGAAGAGATCGGCGAAGGATTCTTCCGAGTCGTCGCTTGCGGCGAGATCATCGAAGTACTTCTTGAATCGGGTCACCAGCGGATCGTACGCGTAGCGGCGGAGGTCTTCGGGCGCGTTGAGGTAGAGCCGCGCGGCTTCGTCGGGACCGAGTTGGGCCAGCAGGTTTGCGAAGTTATTGCCCGCGAGGAAGGCGAAATCACGGTCCATGAACTCCATGCGGGCCCCGGCGGAGGATGCGACGACCTGGCGGTACTGCTCCTTGAAGAAGTACGCGTGGGCCTGGCGGGCGTAATCCCACTGGGCGTTGAAGAGGTCGATATCGCCGGTGAGCAGGCCGCCGAAGAAGGCGCCCTGGAGCGCGCCGTAGACCTCCGAGACGGCCACCTGGGGGGATCCCATGGATTCGAAGATCTGCTTTGCTGCGAACTCTTCCAGCGAGAGCGACCACTCTCTGACGCGGGAGGGATTGTTCATGTTCTGGCCCTCCCAGTTGCGTCCGATGTTATACCAGTATTCTGCCTGCTCGGTGTCACCGCGGCGATAGAAGAAGCGGACGGCATCGCGGAGGAAGTTCTCGTAGCCGGCGGAGAACTGGCGGTAGGAACGCCGGTCTGCCTCGAATAAGCCGGAGGCGGCCCGGACCTCGTCGAGCATGGAGCCGTAGGTCGGCACGAAGTAGGGATTTGGGACGCCCTGGTAGTAGGCGAAGCGCTGTTCGTGCACATCGAGGTAGTTGAAGTAGACATCGCCGTGGCGCCAGAGGTCCTGGACCGACTGCATCACGAGGCGGTAGGCGTTGACGAAATCCAGCGATTCGGCGTTGTACTCGTTGACCTCCATGCGTCCGACATCGGTGCCGCGGGCGCCCCAGTAGAGGGCGTGGGCGGCGGGGAGACGGTAGTCGACCGGACCGAACTTTTTGATCTGCTGGACCATCCGCACGGGTTCCATGAAATACTCGTCTTCGAGCACGCGCTTGCGGACATGGTTTGCGAGGTCCTCCCACGCCTGCTCGTTCTCGAAACGCTCGTGAAGCTCGGCGAAGGCCTGGGTCTTGGGCCCGGCGTTGCGCTCGATCGTGCCGAGGCGGCCGGCCCGGACGAGTTCATTGTGCAGCGTGTACCGCTCGAGGAAACGCTTGCCCAAGGGCTCGCCGAGCGTGGATTCGTAGGCGGCGGCGATCTGCGCGGCCCGTGGGTTGCTCTTTGCCAGGCCCTGGCGTGTGGCGGGGGCATCGACGATGGGCTGGATCCAATCGACATACTGCTGGATCACGCTCGGGCGGTCTCGGCGCTCGGGGTCGATCATGGGCGTGCGGCCGAGGATGTTCTGCCATTCATAGGCGAACTGGCGCTTGTAATACTGGTTGGCGTCGTCGGTGAAGCCGGCGATTTTGTGCAGGAAGATCCAGGCCAGCTCCTTGTGCATGTGCATGTCGTTGGGATTCGCTCGGATTCCCTCGTTTCGTAGCAGGCGGACACCCGCGTTGACCCAGTCCCAGCGCTCCCGGGGGGTCTGGGTGGTGACGGAGATGTTGTAAGCCATGTTCCACGCGTGGAAGGTCCACACCTGCGGGAGGCGGGGCTGGAGGCGGGTGATCCAGTCGGCCAGTTCGACGGCCTCGTAGTAGTTGCCCTCTTCCTTTGCATTGGTGGCGCGGATCCAGAGGTAGTTGACGAACACGCCGCGGAGCGCGCCCATGGCCACGCCAATGGCGACTGCGGGTGGGTCGTTTTCCTCGGCGGTGTCGGTATAGGAGAGCCCGTGGCGGCCGGTGGAGCTTGTGATGCGTGAGCCGAAGAAACCCGAACCCACAAGGCCCGCCAGCATGCACGCGAGTGCGATGATCCTGATGCGCATATTGTATGACATGGTTGCGTCCTCCTTATGCGCCCGAATAGATGGCCAGTTGCCGCTTGCGGAAGATCATCACGGCGACCGCGTAGAACAGGGCGCTGATGGCCCCGAGGGCCATCACACCCCGGCTGACGCCTGCCCATGAGAGCATGCGGCCCTCCGCGAGGCGGGAGGTGGGTTGCAGCTCGTTGTAGACAGTAAAGAGGGAACTGACCCAATCGGCGAAGTAGTAGATGGTGGTGCGAAAAATCGAGAAATCGCCCTCGACATCGGTTTTGCCCCACCCGGGGAGCGCATCCTGCACGAATCCGGAACTCTGCCCGATGAAGAAGAGGCCGCCGGCGATCAGGCAGGCGACGGGGAAGCTCGCGAAGGTCGATGCCCAGACGGCGAGCATGCCCAGCATCGCCAGTTTCACCCACAGGACGAAGAACACGCGGGTGAAGTTTCCGCGATATCCGCCCACGGAATAGGAGACTTCAAGCCCGTCGGGCGGGATGGTGAAGGTGTTGAGATTCGTCTGGATATCGAAGTTGCCGTCGGGGGCGACCATGAGCTGGCCGTTGAAGATCTGCATCCTGATCTGGCCGTCGTCATTGATGAAGCTTGGTGCGAGCGTCATGGTGTGGGAGAATCCCAGCCCTGTCCGTCGCGGCGGGAGAACCGTGCCTTCGTCGAAAGCAAAGGTCAGGATGTAGCTCATGTCCGGGCGGTTGCCCTCTGCGTTGATCTTGTACCGCAGCGTCAGCGGAAGGTTCAGCCGCTTTGCCTGCTGGAGGTTGGGGAATACATACTCGGCGTATCGCTCCCTGGCCGGATCGATCGAGAAATACTCGCTGACCTCGTCCTGGAAGATTCTCAGCCGCACGGCGTTGCGTTCGGCGAGGTCGGGGTTGTAGTTTGGGTTGGCCACGCGTTCACGCTCGATGTGCTGCTCGACCGCCTGGTCGAACACCTCGTCGTTGACCGAGAACGGCAGCGCGGGGCCGACCGATACGCGCGAAGTGAGGACCTGGGTCTCGAGGATGAGCCGGTCCTCGGTGATATCCGAGCCGTCGGCGGCCAGGTAGGGCTCCAGTTCGCCGGTGGCTGGCTGGTTCCGCAGGTACTCGGTGAAGAGGAAGACGCCGCTGGCGGACACCGCCAAAAGAACCGCGGCCAGCGCCACCACGCCGAGCCACTTGCCCAGCAGGTACTGCCAGGCGGCCACCGGCTTGGTCATCGTCTGCCAGATCACCTTCTCTCGCTGCTCGTAGGTGACCGTCGCGGCCCCGAAGAAGACCACGAGCAGGGCGATGAAGAGGAATGTGAAGCCGGATGAGTACTGCAGGAAGCTCTGTACACGGTAGCGCAGCGACTGCTCGTCGTTGAGCAGCATGGGCATGGCGGCGAGCACGAAGAAGAGCATCACGATGAAGACCAGGGAGATCTTCATCCGGACGGCCTCGGCCAGCACATTGCGGGCGATGGCGGTAACGGGGTGTGGATAGGACAGCAGGAGACTGACGCCGCGCATGAGCATCATGAAGCTCAGGGTCAGCACGATCATGCCCACGGCGATCGAGCCGACGATCTCCAGGCCCGTCCCGCGCAGCAGGAAATAGAGCCCGAGCGCCAGGCCCACAAGCACCGGGAAGATCATCCCGAAGCCGAGCCAGACGACCAGGATGAGCATCCCCCCCACGATCGCGCTGCCCGCGGCCATCAGCACGCCGGGCTGTGCGTTGTTGAGGAGCTGCTGGACCTGCTTGATCTGGGCGAGCTGTGGGTTGGGGATCTCTTCGCCGGCGAAGTTGGTGACCGTGGCCGGCAACTCGTTTATGCGTCTGGTCAGATCGTCGCCCGGTGCTTCGTTGTTGAGAAGGGCGTAACCGATAAGCAGGCCCATGGCGATCACGATCACCACGGTGGCGATGATCTTGAACAGCGTGCTCTTCTGCACCCGGTCGAGCTGGGCGATGCGCTCACGGAAGTTCACCGCTTGGGCTCCTTGCCACCCTGCTCATCGTCATCGGGTTCCGGGCTCTGGTCGGCATCCTCATCAAGGAGCGAGCCGATGATGCCGCGGTCGACATCGGCATCCGGCTTCGCGTTGTCCGCGCCGGTATCGACGCTGGGGCTTGGCTGCTCTGTCTGCGGCCGCGGGGCATCGTCTTCTTCCATGAGCGAGCCGATGAGCGACTCGTCTTCGGCGGGCGGCTCGTGCGTGTGGTCCGCCGGCCGAGTCGGTTCGGATGCCGCGGGAGAAAGCTCTGCTTCGGGTTCCTCTTGGGCACCGAGCAGCGATTCGATCAGTTCCTCGCCCTCGCGGGGCTGGGCGGCCTCCGCTCGCAGGAACGCGGCGGTGACGCCGCCCTGCATCGCGCCGGAGGTGGCGGCCCGTTCGTTCTGGGCCTTCTCGACGATTCCCAGGAAGAGCTGTTCGAGCTTCTGTCGCGGGGCCGAGACGGTCCGGATCGATTTCTCGCCGCCCGATCGCCTGCGGATCACCTCGTCGAGTTCTGCGATGGTCTGCTCGTCGAGTTCGTCCGTTTCGATTAGCGTGCGCTCGGTGCTGGTGAGGAGTTTTTCGCAGGTGCCCTCGCCGCGCATCTTTCCGCCGTAGAGGATCGCCATGCGGTCCACGACATCCTCGACATCGGTGAGCAGGTGGCTCGAAAGGATGACGGTCTTTCCGCGGCGACCGAGTTCGAGGATCAGGTCCTTGACCTGGCGCGTGCCGATCGGGTCGAGCCCGGTGGTGGGCTCGTCGAGGATGAGCAGGTCGGGGTCATTGATCAGGGCCTGGGCGATGCCGATGCGGCGCTGCATGCCCTTGGAATACTCGCGGACGGGGCGGAACTGGGCGTGCTCGAGGCCCACCATGTTCAGCAGTTCGTCGATGCGTCCCTGGCGTGTGCGGTGATCGAGGCCGAAGAGCTTGCCGTAGTAGTCCAGGGTTTCGCGGGCGTTGAGGAAGGGATAGAGGTAGCTCTCCTCGGGGAGGTACCCGATGCGCTTTTTGATCCCCACATCGGTGGGCGACTTGCCGAAGACCGCCACGCGGCCGCTGGTGGGCTTGAGCAACCCGAGGATCAGCTTGATCGTGGTGCTTTTGCCCGAGCCGTTGGGCCCCAGCAGCCCGAAGACCTCGCGCTCGTAGATGAGCAGGTCGAGCTTGTCGACCGCGCGGGCCCGGTCACGCATCCAGAAGTCCTTGAAGACCTTGGTCAGCTGCTGACAGCCGACCACCACACGCCGGTCCTGATCGGCCGGTCCGGTCGTCGCGCTCTTATCGGCGGCCTGCGTCGCTGCTGGGGTGGTGGCTTGGGTCATTTAGGGTTCTTCCAGGGGCTGGAGACCGCGGCGTGAGCGGTAGAGATCATCTCTGAACTCCTGGCGCCGGCGCTGCATGGCGTCCATCGCCTCTCGTTCTCTACGCATCCGGTCCCGCTCGCGTTCGATGTCCGGGTCGGGATTGATCAGAAGTTCCGCGTGGATGCCCTCGGGCAGGTACATCGTGGATACGAAGTCACGGTTGAGGAACTGCGCCATCGCCGAGGACCAGTCTCGTGAGATCATGAGCTGTGGATTGGCCTCGTACTGGGCCTGCTTGGCACGGAACTGGTTGAGATCCGCGATCGCCCTCGAGATCCGCGATGAGGCCCGTGAGCGGGCGTTGTTGAGGATTTCGGAGACCTCGCCCGAGACCATCGCCAGGGTGCTCTGGCCGTTGTAGTTCACCTCGCCGCCGGCGAGGACGGTATCGATCTCCGACAGCAGCGCCGAGGCCTGCTCGGTCTCGCTCAGTTCTACAAGCCGCTCGTACTCGTCGATCATCTCGATGAGGATCGGCGCGGCGCGGCCGGCGATCTCGTTGAGCTGCTGATCGCGGAGGAGCATGGCGTCCTCTCGGGCCTTTCCTGCGTTCTGGGCCGCCGACTGCACCGAGGCGAACCGATCGAGCAGGTAGAGCGGTGGCGTCTTGCGAACCAGGACAACGCGATCGATCGTGATGCCCGATTCCAGGGCGTCGAGCGAGCTTTGGGCGATCTCCCGGACGCGAGCGGAAATGGTTTCCGCGGAGGTCTTGAGCAGGTCGTCGATGGTGGTCTCGGCGATGGTGTGCACAACCCCGCGCCGGACAGCGAGCACGATAATCTCACGCTCGTCCTCAGGCAGGATGTTCTCGACATAGTTCAGGTGGTCCGAGCGGTGATAGTTCACCGTCCACTGGGTGTGAGCGATGTTCAGATCCGCGGTAACCAGCGAACCGTCGCGGGCGGGGTTGAGCCGTCCCTGGTTGTTGAACTGATTGATGTCCGCTTCCAGCAGGGCATCGTCGGAGATGGTGCCGGAGCGGTTGGGCATGAAGATCCGCGCCACGGGAACCTCGATGGCCCCGGAGCCGACGCGGATCATCTCGCCGATGGGATAGGGCCAGGTCAGGTGCGCTCCTGGCTCGATATTGGGGCGGGCGGGTTTACCCAGGAACACGGAAATGCCCCGTTCGCCCTCGTTGATCTTCTGGAAGCCGCTGAACACGAAGAGGATCACCAGCACGACCATGCCCAGTTGCAGGAAGCCGTAGGTGATCCGCAGGGCGTCGGCCAGTGACTGGTTGGCGGCGTCCATGCGGGCCTTATTCGAGGCCGTCCCGACCTCGCGCTGGCGGCTGAAGCGCACCGAAGCCGCGCGGCCAGTGATCAGTTCGTCCCCTTGGGCACGCTCATCGGCTCCCGGCAGCTCGGCCGATTGTTCGCCCGGCTGCTGGGGCTCGGCATCTTGCCAGGGATGCTCGTTGTCGTTGTGTGGAGTATCGGCCATGGATCAGCCCTCCGACTCGTCGCTGGCGGGATTCTGCTGCGTGGGTATGGGCAGGCGTCCCTGGGTGTCTTCGAGGATATCGGGATCGAAGAGCTGCATGCCGTAGTCTGAGGTCGAGAAGATCAGGGTGAACTTCTTGGCCATGGCTTCGCGCATGAGCTGGATGTTTTGGATGAACACGGCCAGCTCTGGGTTGATGTTCTGCTGCGCCAGGTACGGGGCGGCTTCCGATTCGCCGCGGGCGAGGATCTCGTCGGCGCGACGCTGGGCGAAGGCACGGATGCGTTCGGCGTTGCTCGCCGCCTCGGCCTCGATGGCCCGCGCCTGCGAGCGGCCCTCTGACTCATACCGCTCGGCCAATCGGTCGCGGTTGGCGCCCATGCGGTTGATCACCGCAGAAGTGGTCTCCTCGGGGAGCACGATACGATCGATCCCCACGCTGGTGATCCGGATGCCGTAGTCCTCCAGCGGCTTGCCGCCGTTGCCGCCGCTGACCAAGAGGTCATAGACCTGCTGTTCAAGCTGCGGGATCACCGACTCACCGGTCCGCGAGGTGAACAAATCGCCCATCTCGTACTTGCTCGTCTCGCCCAGCGCGCTGCGTAGGAGGTCCCGCAGCACATCGTTCTCGGCCTTGTTGAAGTGGTCGATCGCCCGGTCGCCCGCGTTGGAGAAGCTCCGGAAGAACAGCAGCGGGTCCTCCACGCGGTAGCTCAGGTACGACTCGACGATGATCTGGAAATCATCGGCCGTCTGCACCGTCTCCGAGCGGGTCTGCACGATGCGGATGCGCTTGTCGTACTTGGTCACGCTCTCGAAGGGATAGGGGAGCTTCCACTTGAAGCCCGGCTCCGTGAGGATCGAGTTCTCGCTCGCCTTGCCGAATCGGGTCTTGACCGCGGTTTCGGTGAAGCGCACCGTGAAGCTCATGCTGAAGAGCAGGATCACGGCGACAAAGAGCACACCAAAGACGGGAATCGTCAGCTTCTTAAGCTTGGGCACGACTCGTTCTCCATTCACGCCTCATCGGCGTATTTGCCCACGCGGGCGATTGACTGAACCCGGCCGGGCATGAGGGACGCCCGGGCGGGAGACTTGTTCATTGCAGTTCGGCACCGGCCTCGGGGTCGAACACATTGGTCCCCGCCTGCCTGTCCTGCAGTTCGAGGCGGATACGGAGGGATTCGAGGTCCGCCGGGGTCAGGTAGACCCGCGACTCGCGCATCGCTTCAAGCAGGGCATTAAAATACATGTTGCTGCGGTAGAGTTCCGGGGCTGCCAGGTACGCTTCTTGCTGGCCCTGGAGCAGACTGGCCTGCCCACGCTCGGACATATGGCGCACCCACCGATTGGCGACCGCGGCCAGGATCAGTTCGCCCGCTTCGCCGCCGGCCCCTTCGAGCAGGCGTTGGACGGCCAGCTCGGCCTCGATATATTCAGGATCATCGCTGCCCACGCGGCGCCGCATGGCCTCCAGGGTGATGAGCTGCTCATTGATCTGCTGCGCCAAATCCACCGTGCCCGCGATCTCCGTGAGCATGTTGGTTTGGAACTTGAGAGCCTCTTCCACCAGCGACTCGCGATTCTGACGGGCACTGATCACACGCTCGAAGGACGGAGCGACCCGCGTCGGCGGGTGGACCCCGTTGACGCCCACGAAGAGGATTTCGATGCCTGGGCCCTCGCCTTCGTTGAGTTTGCCCCACGCTTCTTCGAGGCGTTGTTCGAGTTCCATGGGCATCTCGGTGCGATGGCTCGCCAGCACCTCGTCGATCGCCAGCTCGCCCATGTACTGGGTGACCACCCGGCGGCCGATCTGCCGCAGCATCTGCTGCCGCTGGCCGGGGGCCGCGAACTGATCGAAGAGTTTGACATTCCTGATCACGAAATGCACCGGCACCTCAACCGCCACCAGCGACAGGTCCGCCACGGTGGTCTGGCCATCGCCCTCCTCACCCACCAGCGGCATCCGCTCGGGTTGCACGATGTTGAGCATCTCGTTGCCGGTATGGCTCTCGGTCCAGAGGATTGGGGCCCGGCCCGCGGTCGGCGGGTTGGCGGCCAGATGCAGTACCCGCACGCCGGTGGTGGTGCGCTCCGCCTCCATTAAGGCACCGGTAACGACGACGGGGGTCTCGTAGGTCGAGAACGGCCATGGCCATTTGATGTGCAGGCCCGGGCCGATATCACCCTCGCCGTGGTCGCCGAAGCTGTAGACCGGTTCGGAAATCCCGCCGTTGGTCAGGATCAAGCCCCGCTCGTGGGGCTCAACGACCACAAGCGAGGACATCAGCCAGCCGATACCGACGGCGATGATGATGAAGACCATGATCCAGCGGCTCAGGAGCTGATAGAACCACGAGCTGGTGACATCGATGCCGAACTGGTAGTTGACCGCCTCGCCGACATTCTCCGCGATCCGATCGGGTGCCGCCAGCAGGCCCAGAAGCCGCGAATCGAACGCTGGCCGGGGCAGCTCGCCGGGCTTGCGTGGGCGATAGATATCCAGAACGAGGTTGAGGGCGATCTCGGCACCGAATGCGATCATGCCCACGGCGATGATGATCGGGCTCCACTGGATCACGGCGTCGATGCTCAGGGCCAGTTCGAGGAACCCCCCCACCGCCAGCACCAGGCCCACCAACGCCGCGGCGACAGCCACCGCCGAGCCGGCACGCAGATTGGACCACGCCGGGACCTTGGCCATGCCCGAGACAAAGCGGGCGAAGACGAAGCCCACCACAGCCAGGCCGATGCCGATGGCCAACGCCCAGCCGACATGGCTCGGCTGGTAGTTGAACCCAGAACTGTCCAGCGCCTCCTGCCAGCGGATGAATCGCCGGGCGCCGAACCAGATGTTGATCGCCGCGATAAGCACGGCCACGCCGGGGACAATCCATTTATAGATGAAAGCCAGCCGCCGGGCCGCGACACGCATGTCGTCGCCCACATTCTCGAACGCGCTGGCCGCCGAGGCCCCCGAGACGGCCAACTGCTCGGCCTCCATCGCCTCGATCCGTTCGCGGCGGTGCTGGTCGAAGACCAGCAGCAGCACGCCCCAGGCCAACATACCTGTGGCCAAGAAGATCGCCGCCGTGGAGGCGGCAAAGTCCCCCGCGAAACGCGAGTAAAAGAAAACGATCAGGGTCAGCAGAAGCTGCACCACCAGCCCGACGAGGCTGATGGAGGTCGCTTTGCGATAGGTGAGATAATCGCCCTTGCTCATTGGGAGAATCTTCCTGAAAGACTGTTCGCTCGGTCGCGGAGAGTCGGGTCGGGGCCGTTCGTCCGCACGAACAGGAGGGTGTGGTCAGGATGGTGCGGGTCGTGAGGCCGTCCCCTGCGATCGGTCCCCTGCGGCGGGAAGTCGATTTCGTGGGCTATTGTGTGCATGCGGGGCGTCGGTTTCCACTCCCGCTCCCGCTTTGGTCGTTTCAGGACCCGCCCCATCGCCAGTCGGAGGCGGACCGGACCGTGTGCCACTCACTACGCCCCCGGCTTGGAAGCGGTTCATGCAAGAGCGTCGAATGAGCCGGTTTATGAACCGTAAGCCGAACCACGACCCCTTCGGGCCGTATCAAGGGCAACCCTCACGCCCACAAGCAGGCGCAGCAGCTGCGCACCAACTCCCCCGATCCCGGACCCTATCATCTCCGATTCATGATCACGCCCGCCCTCACCATCGCCCGCAATGCGTTCAAGGAGAGTATCCGCCAGCCGGTATTCTTTATCATCCTGCTGCTGGCGGCATTCATCCAACTCCTCAACACCTGGATCGTCGGCTTCACCATGGGGCGACGAAATGTCCCCGGCGAGGTCAGCGGCGATGACAAAATGCTCCTGGATGTCTCCATGGGAGGGGTATTCCTACTCGGGATCCTCTTGGCCTCCTTCATCGCCACCGCCGCCATCAGCCGCGAGATCGAGAACAAGACCGTCCTGACGGTGGTTTCCAAGCCCGTGAGCCGCACCAGCGTGATCATCGGCAAGTTTCTGGGCATCGCCGCCTCGATGCTGGTGGCCATCGGCATCATGATCGCCTTCCTGCTCTTCGGAGCCCCGTTGCTGCGCCGGCTCACGGGGCGGCC
>JBBDKK010000132.1:0-3575 GCA_040879395.1 Phycisphaerales bacterium | reverse complement strand
CGGGATCAGGCACGGGATCCTCACCACCGCCGCCGACGACCCAAACTGGCCTGTCATCACCATGAGCGTGGGCTCGATCTTCCTGGCCATCGCCATCGGGGGGATCGGCAACTTCATGTACGGCTGGTCCTTCGGGCAGACCGCCTCGATCCTGCTGCTCCCGCTGATCTGGATCGGCTACATCGCCGTCCTCTTCATCGACGAGGACTGGACGCTCATGGCCCCGGAGGACACCTTCAAGCCGCAGATCATGCTCGCCTGCTTCTGCCTGGCCATCGCCCTGCTGGTGATGACCGCCATCGCCACCGCGGTCTCCACGCGTGTGGGGCAGGTGCTGACCATCGTGATCTGCACCGGCGTCTTCATGATCGGGCTGCTCTCCAACTACTGGTTCGGCCGCAGCATCTATGAAAACGAGCGGTTCGGGCAGGTCGCGATGACCGACTCGCCCGAGGGCTACGACCTGTACGATTTCTACATCGACGAGGTCTGGGCCCTGGCCGCCGAGCGGAACAACATGACCGTAGAGGAGTTCACCCAGGCGGGCTACGAGGCCCGCAGCTTCGTCTCGCTCAGCGAACTGCTGCGGTTCGATCAGGACCATCTGGCTGACGACAGCGCATTCAACGAAGTGATGCTCCGGGCCCCGGGTTCCCAGCTCCGCATCACCCTGCTGGGGCCGCCACGGCAGGACTTGAAGGTCGGCGATCCTATCTATTACGCCGCAACCCCCAGCGGCGTGGGGATGATCACCCCGCCCTTCACGCCCCTCGAACCCGGATTCGAGCCCAGCGAAACACCCGGGACAAACACACGGACCGAGCCCGCCCTGGCCATCACCGAAATCGATGATATGGAGATCCTGGTCCAGCAGGTCGGGCGCGAGCCCGTCCCCCTCTCCCGCCCCCCGCTCCCCGGCGATTCGCTCTTCACCCAGCCCACCCGCGTGCACGCCGCCCCGCTGGTGATCTGGTCCGTCGTCCCCAATATGCAGTCGTTCTGGCTGCTCGACGCCATCACCCAGAACCAGCCCATCCCCGGCTCGCACGTAGTGCTCGTCTTCTTCTACGGCCTCTGCCAGATCGTGGTCTTCCTGTCGCTGGCGGTGATCCTGTTCCAAGGACGGGATGTGGGATAAGAAGCCACTAGCCACTAGCCATCAGGGATCAGGGATCAGAAAGAAATCATGCTGGCCACAGTCGGACCCGTAGCCGCTCAGCGAACCGATTGCAGGATCACCCGTTCGCCGCGATCGCCCGCCCGTAGACCTTCACGCACTTCTCCGCCGCCCCGTCCCAGTTGAGCCCGCGCAGCTCAAAGCGCCCGTGCTCACGCAGCGTCTGGCCCAGTGGGGGGTACCGCAGCACCGCAACGATCTTGTTGGCCATCTCGTCTGTGTCCCAGAAGTCCACCTTGAGCGCATGGGTCAGCACCTCGGCCACCCCCGACTGCTTGGACACGATCACCGGCACATCGTTCCGCATCGCCTCCAGGGGCGCGATCCCGAAGGGCTCGGAGACGCTGGGCATCACATAGCAGTCCGCCATCTGGTACACCCGGTCCACATCCCGCCCCCGCAGGAAGCCGGTGAAGAGCACCTTGTGCCCGATGCCGATCGACGCCGCGTGCTCGATCATCCGCACCGCCATGTCCCCGCTGCCGGCCACGACGAACTTCACATTTTCCTCGATCTCCAGCACACGCTTGGCGGCCTGGATAAAGTACTCGGGACCCTTCTGCATCGTGATCCGTCCCAGGAACAGCACGATCCGGTCGCTGGACTCGATCGCCGCCCCGCTCGGCGGCTGCACCTCGTGCTGGGCCACCCCGTTGTAGACCACATCGATCTTCTCATCCGGGATCCCGTATCGCGTGTGCACGACCGCCTTGGTCAGACGCGAAACCGCGATCACCCGGTCCGCCCCCTGCATCCCGGCACGCTCGATGTCGTACACGCCCTGGTTGATGTGCTCACCGGAGCGATCGAACTCGGTGGCATGGATATGACAAACCAGCGGCTTGCCCGTGATGCTCTTGAGCAGCAGCCCCGCCGGGTACGCCAGCCAGTCGTGGGCGTGGATGACATCAAACCGCTCGGTCAGCCCGAGCCCCGCGACCAGACGCGCGTACCGCTGGGCATCGCCGAAGAGATCCGATCCGTAGCCGCCCGTGCCGATGCCCAACTCACCGATCGACCCGAGCACCGCGTCGAGCGTCGAGGCGATGCTGTCGGCGCTGGCGGTGTTCAGTCTCTTGTATGACATCGGCTCGTCGACCGCATCGATCACCCGCGGTTCCGGGTCGTCCTCGTACTCGTGGATGATGTCCACCACACGCGAGAGCACATCCCCCACATCCACCCCGGGGTACGAACTCGGCGAAGATGCGCGAAACTCCTCCAGACGCATCGAGATCGTCCGCTGCAGTTTCACCGCCTCGGCGTCGCTCTGCTGGGCCGCCCGGCGGTGGACGGTTTCGACGATCTCCCGGGACCCGCCGCCGGCGCGGAGCGCGGCCGCCCGTTGGGCCAGAACACGAGGCCCGATCAACTCAACATGCGAGCGGTGGCCCTCGGGCACCGGATGGGGAAGCACAAAGACCACCTCGTGTCCCTTGGATACGAGCGAACGGGTCAGCCCTTCGACGGCGGTTCCCAACCCCCCGGACATGAACGGCGGGAACTCCCAGCCGAGCATCAGAATCCGCATCTGCGTGTCTGCCTTCCTGCCGATACGCATGCGTGCGTACCCCTGCGATCAGTCCTCATCGTCCTCGCTCATATCACCCAGCTCGCAGAATGTTGCCTCGTAACCCAGCAGCCAGATCAACGCGTGCTCGGCGGCCTTGGGATCGCTCAGCGGCGTCGATACCTTAGACTTGAAAACATACATCTTGTCGGGCGTACGAAGGTGATCAAACTCCACCACCGCGTCGTGATGACCAAGGTCCACGATCTCTTCCTCGATCAACTCGTCGAGCTTGTCCCCGGTGTTCACCAGGTCCGCTTCGATCGAGCCCGAGAGCCAGCGGTCCTCGGTTTCGAGCGAAACCCACACATCGCCCTCCTCGAAAAACACCCGGTAGAAGGCGGGCTCGGCCGATCCCTTGGCTTCGCAGCAGACGCCCCGGGCATCAACCTCGACGGACGCGAACACATCCGCTTCCTCGGCGCCCTGCCTCACATGCTCATACAGTCTTTGTTTGGTATCGGAGATATCCGTGGCCATCACGATCCTCTTCATTCAGTCTCACTCGGTTCACCGCGCAGTGTCGGCCCGAAAAACGGCACTGGGATCCATCCTAGCGGGCTTCGACTCCCCCATCACCGCCCGGCATGAATCCCGTGCCAGATTTGGGAATCTGCCCGGCCATCGAACTCGACAACCAGCGACTTCCGTCTATACTTGCCATCGCAACCGGCCCAGGTGGCGGAATTGGTAGACGCGCCACCTTGAGGTGGTGGTTCTCGTTACTGAGAGTGGAGGTTCGAGTCCTCTCCTGGGCATTCATTGTTCCGCGGCACCGGCAACCACCGGTGCCGCGTTGTTTTTGCGCCTCAACTATCGCGCCCCCTC
>JBBDKK010000131.1:0-3779 GCA_040879395.1 Phycisphaerales bacterium | reverse complement strand
CCCTCCCGTGGGCCGTCCCCGCCGCCCCGTTGGTCCCCGCGCCCCAGCCGCTCACTGCGGGCCGTGGAGGTGTACGCGGCGAAGCCGAAAGGCACCTGGTCCTTGCCCTCATCCCGATCGTTCCGACGGTCCTCGATCTGCTCGAGCAGCGAGGGCGAAAGCGTATGGACCCCGGCGATCTGGCTCAGGGGGAGGGTATAGGTCTCCCCGGTGGGCGTGGTGATCCGGAAAACCGTGCACTGGATGTCGTTAGAAAGGGACCGGTCGGCCTCGCTCCCATTTACCGAGCACGAAAAAACCGTCGTGACATCGGCGATGGGGATCCGCTGGCCCAGGGTGGTGATGACGCCCATCCGCCCGTCGAAGAGTTCATCCACCGGCGAGGTGCTGGATTCGGCCGCGCTGGGGCCGGTGCCCAGGCGGCCGCTGGATTCGGCGGCTGTGCTGGCCAGGGCCATCAGTATCTCGCGGCACACATTTTGCCAGAAAACATCCCGCCGGATCTGGGCCCGCGCGATCGGGTAGGACTCACTGCGGGTCTCGATCGGCCCCGGGCCATGTCCGTATCCCGTCTGGGCATGGCCCTTCCCGCCGAGCGAACCCAGTGCCCTGGCGGGCGGGACCGTCGGGCCGGTTTCATTGCCTTTGGGTTGGCCCGGGCCACGGGAAGTGCTCCTGAACTGATCGAGTGGATCCATTGACAAGTGTATGCGGGCGGATAAACGCATCGGACCAACCGCGGCCCGGTGATGGCTGGCGGGCCGTGGGACCGGTTTGCGGCACCGGTCGCAGCGGCACGGTCTGTCCAGTCCGCACAGCCCGCAAAGACCCCCACACGGTCCGAAATCAGAGACGATTGAGCCCGAAGTCGCCCGTCTTTGCGGCCGATAGTCACCCGACGGAGGAACCGACATGAGCAGCAACGAGCAGTCGAACGCATTCAACGAGGTCCGAGCAATCCTGGGGAAACTGGATCGTTCGATCGACGAGGCCCGCTCGCGTCGGCTCGAGCCCGACCAGCCCGCGCGCCGCGAGACACCGACCCCCCCGAGCAAGGGGCATGACGCCCCATCCTCCGCCAAGGCGGACCTCGACCGGGAAATCGGCGGCACCCCGGCCCAGCGGAGCATGACCGAGCTTCAGAAAAAGAGCGCCACCTTCGGCCGCGCCAAGCCCCTCAACAGGAACAACGACCGCCCCTCGTCGGCCCAGTGGAAGACCACCGACGGCGATGACGAGTTCATCGGCTGACCATCACGAACTACTCTCCGCCCTCGCCGGACTGCTGGGATTCGATCCAGCGGTCCATTTTTTCGCGCAGCACCGGCAGCGGCAGCGCCCCGTCGCCCAGCAGCTCGTCGTGGAACGCGCGGATGTCGAAGGCGTCGCCCAGGGTTTCCTCGGCCCGTCGGCGGATCTTGATGATCTCGATCTCGCCGAGCTTGTAGCCCGTCGCCTGCCCGGGCCAGCCGATGTAGCGGTTGATCTCGGCCTCGATATTGTGCTCCGACAGGGCGCTGTTGCTCTTCATGAACTCCACGGCCCGCTCGCGGCTCCAGCCCTTGGCGTGCATGCCCGTATCCACGACCAGCCGTAGGGCCCGCCACATCTCAAAGTTCAGGCGTCCGAAGTTGTCGTACGGGTCGCTGTAGAGCCCGTGCTCGCCCTCGCCCATTTCCAAACCCAGCTTCTCGGCGTACAGCGCCCAGCCCTCGACAAAGCCGGTGAAGCCCATGGTTTTGCGGATGGGGTGCTGGTTCTCGATCTCCTGGGCCAGGGCTATCTGGAAGTGGTGACCGGGGACGGCCTCGTGGAGCGTCAGGGCCATCATCTCGTATTTAGGGCGCTGATCGAGCTGCGACAGGTTGGCCACGAAGTAGCCCGGGCGGGCAGCGTTGAGCGATCCGGGGTAGTAATACGCGGCCGGGGCCGATTCGGCGGCCATCGCCGGCAGCGGGCGCACGCCGTAGGTCAGGCGGGGGAGGGTCCCGAAGAGCTTGGTCAGTTCCGGGTCTATGGTCTTGGAGATGACCTTGTAGCCGTCGAGCAGGGCATCGGGCTGGTCATAGTAGAAGCCGGGGTCTGTACGCAAATACCGTGTGAACTCCTCGAAGAGCCGCTCATCATCGTTGCGAGCCCAATCCGGGGTCGGATCGACACGCCCAATCAGGTGTACATACCAGCCCGTCTCGCGGATGACCTCCATCATCTCTGCCCGGATGCGCTTCACCTCGTCGAGCCCGATCCTGTGGATCTCGTCGGCGGTGAGTTCGGGCAGGGTGGTATGGGACGCGATCATGGCGTTGTAGCCCGCCATGCCGTCGATCCCCTCGGTGGCTCCGATCGAATCGCGGGTGGCAGGGAGGTACTCGTTCTGCAGGAACAGGGCCAGTTCCAGATACACCGGCACGATCCGCTGGGCGATGACTTCGCGGGCCTCGACCGCCAGCGGGTCGTCGGCGTCCAGTGACTCAAACGGGCCGTAGAAAGGCGAATGGCCGGGATCCTCGCGGAACTGGGGCGATGCCTGTGCCAGGGCCTGCTCCACCGCCGGCTCCACCACCACCCGCGGCGGGACGCGCCGCTCCTCGATCCCCAGGCGCATGTTGTCGATGTGGTCCCCCACCGCGATCGGCACGCGCTTGAGCCGCGTGAGGTAGTCCCGCAGATGCTCGCGCGTCCGGGTGGGGACCTGGTCGCCGATCTGCGGCAGCCAGACCTGCGGCCCGTTGACCGAGGTCACCGGCATCTGCCACTGTTTATACGCGGCCAGTGACAGATCCTGCTCCCATTGATAGATCAGCAGGTCCGCGGCCAGGCGATCGGCCTCGCTGAAGCCCGAGCGGTCAAGGCCGCGGAGTTCTTCGAGCAGCTCGCGGGTCTCACCCGTCCGCTCTTGGATGGCCCCGGCCGAGACATCCCCGAGCTGGTCGTTGCGGGATTCATCGCCCAGGAGCGGCCCGATCCACATCGGGTCGGCCTCGTACGCCCGGTCGATGGCCCGGTTCATCAGGTCCCACAGCCCGGCATCGCGTCCCTCGGGGACGGGTGGCAGATAGTCCTGGGCCGCAGCCGTGGAGGCGGGGGCGGCGAGGAGGAAAGCACACGCGAGCAGCGCGAGACGGACGGATGAGGTGATCGGCTTCATGCCCTGAGCATAGTGCCGGCGGCCCGCCGGCACCAATTTCAAGCCGGGCGCATTGGCTTGCCGACGGCTCGGGCGTACGATTTGTCCCGGCTCATGGCGAGCACGGGCCATTCGGGGGAATGGTGTAATTGGTAGCACGAGGGATTCTGATTCCCTTAGTTCGGGTTCGAGTCCCGGTTCCCCTATTCGCCGTTGAACGCGACCGGACACGCCCTGCCGCCGATGCAGGGCGTGTTTTTCTCTATACTGATCGCAAAGAGACCACCGAGGAGCGATATGGCCAACGAGCGAAACATGAACCCCCAAGACCCCATCACCGTGCCCATCCCGATGGCGAGCAAGCTGGACATCGCCAAGAACTGGCTGCCGCGCTACACCGGGCTGCCGCTGGACCGGTTCGGAGATTATGTGCTGCTGACCAACTTCGCCAACTATGTCACCGCCTTCGCCGAGCGGTTCAACTGCGATGTCTACGGGCAGGGGCGGCCGATGCAGGCGGCGACCAACAACAACGGGCTGACGATCGTCAACTTCGGCATCGGCTCGCCAAACGCCGCTACGATCATGGACCTGCTGTCCGCGCGGATGCCCGACGGTGTGCTGTTCCTGGGAAAGTGCGGCGGGCTTAAGG
>JBBDKK010000130.1:0-3781 GCA_040879395.1 Phycisphaerales bacterium | reverse complement strand
GCACTGCGTCCGGCGGGCGGCTTCGCGGGCCTGCTGGACGGCCGGGAGCAGCAGGGCGATCAGGCCCGCGAAAAAAAGCACGGCGGCCATCACGGTGAAGCCGGCGGTCAGCCCCAGCCCCTCGATCAGCGGCGTGCTGACCGAATCAGGCAACGATCCGAGGGCGCGGATCAACCCCGGGGGCGTGTTGGGCTTCTCGTCGAGCCCCTTGTGGACCAGTTCGGCCAGCAGCGGGCCCACGAAGGCCAGCATCCACGCCCCGCCGAGCATCAGGCCGCTGGCCAGGCTGGTGCGATGCGGCAAGAGTCGCTGGGCCAACGATATGCTCACCGGGATCACAGCGCCGAATCCCACACCCGTCAGAACAGTGGCGAAGATGGCGAAGGGAACCATCAGCGATTCAGAGATCATCGCCGTGCGGGGAATCATGAACAGCGCAATTGAGCCAAGCATGGGCAGGGCGACGAAGACGAGTTTCTCGTAGCGGGCCGCCAGGACAAGGCCAAGCACGATGCCCATGCCGCCCATCCCCACCTGCATCGATGCCTGGAGCACGCCGTTGAGCTGGGAGGCCTTGAGGCCGAGGGTATCGGTCATGGCCGCCGCGTCGTTCTTGAGCATCACGACCTCTCCGGTCCATTCCACCAGCAGGTAGACCAGGGCCATGTTCACGCTGAAGCGCATGGTGTTGGCGATGTAAAGTATCCACACCGCGCCCCAGCGCCGGCGGCGTTCGGCGCGGTCCCACGACACATGGCGCTCGCCGTCGCCGTGATGGCGGTGGCCGACGGGGTGGATCGAGCGGGCAAGGAAATACGCGCCCAGCAGCCCGATGGGGATGAACCACAGCAGCGAGCGCAGGCCGACCTCGGTGGCGGGACCGTTCTCGGTCATCGGGGTCATCACGGCCACGAAGCGGGGGATGGTGAGATTGCCCACCATGCCCCCGACCATGCCCGCCAGGAAGAAGAACGCGATGTACTTGGATCGATTGGCCCCGCCCAGCCGCCCGACCGTGGCGGCCGCGGGCGGATGGAACGCCCCCACGCCCGCGGCCCCGAGGCAGAACAGCAGCGCGAGCATCCCGAAGCTGTCCGCCAGTCCCAGCGATGAGATGCACAGCACGGCCACCAACATCCCGGCGGTGCCGATGGCCCGCGTGTCGTAGCGGTCGCTGGCCCAGGCGACCACGGGCTGCACCGCCCCCGAGCACAGCGAGCCCAGGGCCAGCAGCAGGGCTTTTTGTTCGGTCCGCAGGTCCAGCGTCACCGCCAGCAGCGGCAGCAGCGACACCCCGACGAACGAGAAGACATCGACCATGAAGTGCGCCGCGATGGTGACTGTGGCCCGCGTCACCGGACGGGTGGTATTCCCGGGTGCTGGTGATGGTTGATCCCGCGGCGGGGCGGCTGGGGTGCTGGGGGTGGGCATGGGCGGATTCTTCGCCAAGCGAGGGCGGGAAACCGCCTTCGTTCGGATGAATCAGTCGATCCCCGCCGGCCTTCCGCCCTTGCGCGGGTCGCTGGCCGCCTGCCACCCGTGCCCCTCGGGATCGCGGACGATCAACTGCACATTGCCGACCGTCGCCTCGCGGTCCACGATCGTGTGGCCGTAGTTTCGCAGCGGGTTGCCCAGGACATTAAGCACATACTTGCTATAGCCGGCCTCGAAGCTCAGCTCATCGGGGAGCCACTGGTGATGCAGACGCGGCATCGCCACCGCCTGTCCGGCGTCCATGCCGGCGAGTACATTGAGCAGCGTCTGCATCGTCGAAGTAATGATCCGCGGCCCGCCCGATGCGCCGGCGACGGCGAGCACCCGACCGTCCTGATCGAGAACAATCGTGGGGGACATGCTCGAGAGCGGGCGCTTGCCGGGCTCGGGGAGATTGGAAACGGACTGCACGAGCCCGAAGCCGTTGGGCCGCTCGTTGGGGTGGGTGAAGTCGTCCATCTCGTTGTTGAGGATGAATCCGAACTCTTCCACCCCCACGCGCGAGCCGAACTCGAAGTTGATGGTCTCGGTGCAGGCGACCGCGCCCCCGAATGGGTCGATTACCGAGATATGGCTGGTGCCCGCGTCGTCGTTGGGCGGCAGATGCGTGCCGTAGTCTGCCAACGGCCCGGCCCGGGGCGTAAGCGACGAGGCGATGCGCTCGATGTTCTCATCGCTGAGCAGCCGCTCGATGGGGACCGCGGTGAACCGCGGATCGGCGAGGTATCGGGCCCGATCCGCGAAAGCGTGCTTGAGGGATTCGATCATCGTGTGCGCGCGGCCGCTGCTGATGGGGCCGGAAGCGAAATCGTACCCCGTGGCTTCCATAATCCGCAGGGTCTCGAACATGGTCACCCCGCCGCTGGAAGGCGGGGGCATGCCGATGAAGCGCCGTCCGGCGATGGTCGCCTCGATGGGCTCGGTCTCGACCGGTTCATACGCGGCGAGGTCATCCACGGAGATGGGGCTGCGATGGAAAGCGGATCCCGAGGACGAGAGCGAACGGACAATCGCCTCACCGATCTCGCCGCGGGTAAACGCATCGAGGCCCTGTTCGGCGATGAGCCGCAGCGCGCGGGCCTGCTCGGGGTTGCGGATCCGATCGCCCAGGCGGATCTGCCCCCAGAAAGCGAACCGCTCCCACGGCATACGCGTGTGACCTGTCTGCAGGCCCGGGTTGTCGATGTACATCTCATGCAGTCGTTCGGCGGCCCCGATGTAATGGTCATCGACGAGGAAGCCCTCGGTCGCCGCCTCGATCGCGGGCCCGATGACCGTTTCGCGATCGAGCGTTCCGTAGGTTTCCAGGGCGTAGAGGAGTCCGGCCACGGTCCCCGGGATCGCGACGCTGTGGCGACCGTTGGTCATGCTCAGGCCGGTGGAGAAGAACTCGGCGTGGTAGGGCGAGGTCTCGCGGTAGTTGATCGCGGTGTGCACGAACCCGTGCGTGGGGTCGTCGGGCAGGTGAATGACCATGAACCCCCCGCCGCCGATGCCGCAGGAATATGGTCGGACGACGCTGAGCGTGAACGAGGCCGCGACCGCCGCGTCTACGGCGTTGCCGCCCATCGCCAGCATCCGCGCCCCGGCTTCGGAGGCGACAGCGTGATCCGCGGCGACAGCGCCCGAGGTGAACGAGTCATGGAAAGTGTCCGCGGATCGGACAGCGGTCGTGGATGATGCGCATCCAGGGGCGATGGGGATGAGCAGGACGGTGAGGATGATCGAGCGCAGGAATCGGTTCATGCGAGCAGTATAACGCTTCACCGATCGAGCCGGTGACGGCGGACGATCCAGAAGCGGGGATCGTCGCGGTCGGGATCGCGGATCGGGCCGCGAAAGAATGCCGCGGCGAAAGCGCGCAGCCCACGCAGCACACGGGCCGGGCCGTGGCCGGCATCGCGGCGGTCGTACCGCAGGAGTCGATAGCCGAGCAGGTGCAGCAGTTCCCGCTTGAGCACCGCGGCAATATCCGCGTCCACGCAGAGCGTGCCATCGGCGCACGGGTACACTCCTGGCAGGTGCGTAAGCATGCGGTGGAGCCATTCCTGGCGGCGCAGGCGGGCCGAGAGGCCCAGCCAACCCTCACCCACGCGCCGCACAATAAAGAACCCGTCATCGCCGGGCCGCTTTTGCTTCTGCATGTTTGGCAGGAACACGCGGCCCCGCACCGGCGAGGTCACCGCCCGCCCGCCCTCGATGGCCACAGGCGTCTCACCCCGCACCACCCGCGTGCCCGCCGTGATGCCCGGGCTGATTATGAAGTCGTCGGTTCTGATGGTGTGCA
>JBBDKK010000129.1:0-3794 GCA_040879395.1 Phycisphaerales bacterium | reverse complement strand
TGTCGCGGCGGGCGAAAATGCGGGTGGCGATTCCGAGCATCACGGCTTCGAAGATGAATGAGGTGCGGTGTATCCACCAGATGGAGCGACGGGGGACTATTTCGACGACTCTGGGTCCGACGCTCGGGTCTGCGAATGCGGAGACATCTTCGTCGGGTGCTTCTATTTCGCCTCTGCCTTGTTGCTCCATGAGTTTTTCGATCTCTTCGTTTGAGATCAGATGACGCTCGAGGAGCCCGATGGTTTCCTGGGTTTTGGGCAGGATTGTTTTGAGCGCATAGACCCGGGCTGCCCAGGTTGTCCATGTTCTCTGGGCATCCTGGGCGTCCGTGAGGCGGGTGCGGGCGAGGGTGAGGGTCGGGTTGACTGCTGCCAATGTGTCCGTGGCGGTCTCCGGCAGCGGCTCGTCCCCTTCGCCGGGGATGGGCTTTCCCTGTTCCCGGTACTGTTCGATGCGGGTGGCGGAGAATCGCTCCTGCGCTTCGAGATCTGTCTGGCGGTCTTCGACACGCAGTATGGCCCCCTCCCGCTGACTGAGCATCATCGAATCGCCCGTGTTCACGATGAAAATGACGCACCAGAAGAGGATGGTGAGAAGCAGCGCGGCAATGGTCGAGCGGGTGACGAGCCCGATGAGTACACAGAACGAGAATAGGTAACTGAAGAATGCAAGCACGATGGGAATGGCCATGAACAGGCCGAACTCCCATGAATCCGCGCGGATGCCCAGCACGAGAAAACAGCCGACGCTGAAGACGAGAATCTGGAGGCAGACGAAGAGCAACCCTGTGAAGTACTTCGTGAGGAAGAGTCGGACGCGGCTGATGGGCTTTGAAAGGATGGGTTCGATGGTGCCGCCGGAAACCAGGTCGGGGATGATGCCGGCGGTGGAGATCAGGGCAAGGATTGTTGTCACCCAGCTGAGCCAGATCGGCACGCCCCATGTGGTGAACTGGAGTTTGTAGAACAGCTCTTTGGACACCATATCGGTGTTGAAGAACATGCTGTCGAAGGTCCAGTGCCAGAATGTAAAACCCTTATCGTTGATGCCCAGCGATGCAAACAGGATCACGGCCAGCAGGTTCAGGCCCATGGTGATCCAGAAGAGCTTCTTGGCGTTGAGTTCGCGGTAGGCATCGACGAAGATGGCGGCGGTCTGGGTGAGGATCATGGGCGGGCCTCCTTCTTGGTCCGCTGGGCACCGGGTTTGGCACCGTCGGGGTGAGCCTGCACGGCTTTGACGAACAGGTCTTCGAGCGAGGGGCGTCGCAGGCCGCAGGATCGGATCACCACGCCTCGGGCGCGGAGGGTGTCGATGACTGGCTGGACGGCCCTTGCGTCGGCGGTGGCGAAGATCAGTTCGGCGGGATTGGGGGAGTCGACTGGATCAATACCCCCCGCGGCGGTCAGGGCTGCCTGGCGGGTGTCGTCGGCGATGGGGTCGGCGGCGGCGATGGCGAAGCCGCTCTGGCCGTGGGTGAGTTCCTCGATGGTGCCCTGCTGGCGGACGAGGCCGTGGACCATGATGGCCACGCGGTCGCAGACCATTTCCAGCTCGCTGAGCAGGTGGGAGTTGAGGAAGACCGATCGGCCCTCGGATTTGAGCCGCAGGAGGATCTCGCGTATGTCCTTGCGTCCGATGGGATCGACGCCGTCGGTCGGTTCGTCGAGGACGACGAGCTTGGGGTCGTTCATGAGGGCCTGGGCGAGGCCGACCCGTTGGCGCATGCCTTTGGAATAGCTGCCGAGCTTGTGGGTGGCCCATTCGCTCATGCCGACGATTTCGAGGAGTTCATCGGCGCGACGGTTGCGGGCCTGGCGGTCCACACCGGCCATCGCGCCGAAGTGGCGGAGGAGTTGGCGGCTAGTGAGGTATCTGGGGAAGTTGTGGTGTTCGGGGAGGTAGCCGACCTCACGCAGGGCGGATTTGTCGCCGATTTTGTGGCCCAGCAGCGAGCCGGTGCATTTGGTGGGGCGGATGACGGTAAGCAGGACCTTGACGAGGGTGGACTTGCCGGCCCCGTTGGGGCCCAGCAGGCCGAAGATCTCGCCACTGTGGACCTTGAGGTCCACCCCACGCAGGGCGTGAACGCGGCGGCGATACATCTTCTGTACGCCTGTGACATCGATCACTGCTTCCATGGAACGGCTTCCTTCCTGCGCTGGTGCCGAGAGAGCATATCAGACTTTGCGGGCCACGATGTGGAACGCGTGCCAGTGTTTTCCGGCCCCGGTACAGTCTTGGCCGTCGCGTTCTTCCTCTTTCAGGGTTTCGACCGCGAAAGGGGCCAGGAGCTGCTCGACCTGTTCTCGGGTGTGGTGGGTGCGGTCGTGGATGGTGGCCCAGGTGTCGCGGTCGCCGAAGAGCTGGCCAGCGAAGCGGCCGCCGGGATTGATGGCGGTCACGATCCTCTCCCAGAGATCATTGAAGCGGTCCGGTAGGCAGAACGGCAGCGAAAAACTCGCATTTAGGAGGTCGCAGCGGGGGAGGGGGACGGATTCCATCGGGGCCAGTTGCATGGTCAGGTGTGCCGTGTCGGTCAGGTCATCGCGCGAGACGAGGCGGGCGATGCCCTCGGGGTGGCCGTCGATGGCGTGGACCCGCCAGCCGCGCCGGAGGAGTTCCGCGGTGTCGCGCCCCTCGCCGCAGCCGAGGTCGACGGCCAAGCGGGGCGGTTCGATCGGATCGTTGGCGAAGCGGTCGAGGGCGTCGATCAGCGTTTCACGCGGCGGGCGGCCCTGGGTGACGGCGAAATAGCCCGGCCAGTCGCGGGTGGTGGCGTAGACATGGGCCGGTTTGGCATCAGTGGCGGAGGGCTCGGGTTTCTGCTGGGGTGTGGTCATATCCTCTTTATAATGTATAGCGACCTGCAGAGCTTTGTCGACGCGCTGGAGAGATCGGGTGAACTGGAACGGGTCTCCGAGCCGGTGGATCCGGTCTTGGAGATCGCGCGGCGGGCCGATGCGGAATCCAAATCGCGGGCCCCGTCGCCGGGATCCGTGTCCTCGCGGGCCAACGACCCCGAGTTCGCCCATATGGGCGGTAAGGCCCTGCTGTTCGAGCGGCCCCGGGATTCCGATTTTCCGGTGCTGATCAACGCGTTCGGGTCGTACCGGCGGATGGAGATGGCCTTGGGCGGGCGGGCGTTTGACGATATTGCCGAGACCATCGGCGGGTTGGTCAAGCCCGAGCCGCCGCGGTCGCTGGGGGAGGCGCTGTCCAAGGCCCGTCAGTTCGCTCCACTATTGAAGATCGGTCCCAAGCGGCTCCGAGGCCCGGGATCGTGCCAGGAAGTCGTTTGCACGGGCGATGAAATCGACCTGACGCGGCTGCCGATCCTGCGGTGCTGGCCGCTGGATGGGGACTTCGAGGCGGTGGGCTACCCCGGGGGGATCAACGACGGAATTGAGGGGCTGGGGCACCGGGATATCGATGCCGATGCGTGGGACGAGCGGTTCCGGGGGCGGTTCATCACGCTGGCGGGAATCCACACGATCCATGCGGACGATCGGGACGACCCCAAGCCCAAGAGCCACAACATCGGGATGTACCGTGTGCAGTTGCTGGGGCGGGACCGGATGGCGATGCACTGGCATATGCACCACGACGGGGCGGCCCACTGGCGGAGCTGGAAGAAACTGGGCGAGCCGATGCCGGTGGCGATTGCGCTGGGTGGGCCGAGCGTGCTGCCCTACGGGGCGACCTGCCCGCTGCCGCCGGGGATCAGTGAGCTGCTGATGGCGGGGTTCCTCAACGGCAGGGGCATCCGCATGTGCCGTGCCAAAACCGTGCC
>JBBDKK010000128.1:0-3808 GCA_040879395.1 Phycisphaerales bacterium | reverse complement strand
AAGACCGGTCGCCCGGTCGCCCCACCCGCGATCTCGATGGCTTCGATAACCTCGATGCCCGATTCGAGCCCAATGCCCATCACGCGGCTGAACCGCGCCGTGGTCACGGCGGTGAGCATAGTCCCGATATAGGGCAGCTTGTGTATGAGCTTCTCCAGGCGGAATCGACCACGCTCGCTCTTCCACGACCGGCGCAGGGCGAAGGCGGCGGTGAGCAATCCGGTAAGATACGCCCACCAATACACCGTCATCGAATGGCCCATGGCCCGGATAACACGCGTGCTCAGCGGTAGCTCCACGCCGTTGGCCTCGAAGATCCCCGCGAACTTGGGGACAACGAATATGACGATCACCGAGAGCGCCAACGCCACGAAGCAGACAACGATCAACGGGTACATCAGCGCACGCTTGATCTGCTGACTGGTCTCAAGATTCCGTTCGAGCATATCGGCCAGGTGCGTGGCCACGGGCCCTATCTGCCCGGTCTTCTCCGCCGATCGCAGGGTCTCGACATAGACCTCGCCGAAGACATGCGTGTACTTTGAGAAGGCGGTGGTGATCTTCTCGCCGGATTCGATCATCGTGGAGATGTCGGTGACCATGTCACGCAGCATCGGATTCTTCTCGTGCTCCGCGATCGAACGCAGACCCCGACCGATGGGGATGCTCGCCTCGACAAGCACGCTCATCTCGCGGGTGAGCGTGGCCACTTCGAGCTGGCTGATCCGCCGGGTTCGCAGGCTGAAAGAGACCCCGCTGCTCTCCTTGAGCGATAGCGGCGTGAGCCCCCGGGCCGAGAGCACTTGGAACGCGCTCTGCTCCGTAGCCGCTTCTACTCTCCCCGAGCATCGGGCCCCCTGTCCATTGACCGCCCGGTATCTGTATGTTGTAGATGACATATTTGCTCCTGAAGATCACGCGCTGAGTTTGAAGGAATCTTCGTTGTTGGCCGCGAGTTTGATCTCCACCGTCGCGTGGAGCTTGCGCACCTCGTCGATGCTGGTGATCCCCATCCGCGCCTTCTGGATCCCGTCCTCGAGCATCAAACGCATGCCTTGTGAACGGGCGAACTCGAAGATCTCGCTCGCTGTCGCCTGCCGCTCGATCAGCTCCCGAACCCCCTTGGTCGCGCTGAGCAACTCATATACACCGATCCGCCCCTTGTAACCCAAGCTCATGCACTTGGGACAGCCCGTACCCTTCACGAAGCCATCATCCGGCGACGGGGTGATCCCCAGTTCGCGAAGCGCATCGGCATCAGGAACCTCCGGCTTGCGACAATCCTCACACACCCGCCGGACCAGCCGCTGGGCCATCACGCCCAGCAAAGCGTTGTTGATCGCGAAGGCCGGCACACCGAACTCCCGCAACCGCGGCACCGCCCCAATCGCGTCGTTGGTGTGCAGCGTGGAAAATACCAGGTGGCCGGTGAGGGCCGACTGGACAGCGATCTTGGCCGTTTCCTCGTCGCGGATTTCGCCCAAGAGGATCACATCGGGGTCCTGGCGGAGCATCGAGCGGAGCGCGCTGGCGAAGGTCATCCCGATCTCCGGGTTGGCCTGCACCTGGCGAACCAGCGGCAGGCGGATCTCGACCGGGTCCTCGATGGTCATAATGTTGCGGTCGGGCGTGTTGATCTCGTTGAGGGCCGTGTACAGCGTAGTGGTCTTGCCCGAGCCCGTCGGCCCCGTGACCAGCACGATGCCGTGGGGCTTGTGGATCATCTGTGTGAACGCCTCGCTCACATCCAGCGGCATCCCCAGGTCCCGGATCTGCCCGATCGAACTTGCGGTGCTCAGCAGCCGCATCACCGCGTTCTCGCCGTGGATCGTGGGGATGATGCTCAGGCGGACATCCATCGGGACGCCGTTGTGCTTGAAACGGAACTTGCCGTCCTGCGGCCTGCGTGTCTGGGTCACATCCAGGTGCGACATGACCTTGAGACGCTGGATCAGCCCCTCGTGCATGCTCATTTCCGGGCCGCGCTGGGCCTGGAGCACGCCGTCGACCCGGTATCGCAGCAGGAGCTTCTTGTCGTCTGGATTGATATGAATATCGCTGGCCTTCATCTCCGCGGCCGAGAACAGAATCTGGTTCACCGCGGCGACGATCGGCTCCTGGCTGTTGTCAAACTCGCCGTCTTCACCGTCTTCCACTTCCGGCGCACCGGTATCGAGCGTGTACGCCCGGGTGATGAGCATCCGCAGCTGCTGGGCATCGCACACTACCGGGTCGATCTGCTTCTTGAGCACCTGGCGCAGCTCGTCGATCGTCTGCAGGTCCAACGGGTCTTCCATGCCCACGGTGGCGATATCGCCGAAGATGAAAAGAGGAAACGCCCGCAAACGCTCGGAGACCGACTTGGGCATGCACCGCGACTGGCGGATATCAATATCGAACTTCGTGATATCGGCGAAGGGATACTCACAGATCGAGGCCTTGACAACCGCGACATCGTAAGGCGATACGATGTTGGAGCGGATGACCGCCTCGTCGAAGCCCAGCTCCTTGTCGCGGATAAACGCGACAAGCTTGTCCGCTTCGGCCCGGGTAAGCTTGCCCGCTTCGAGCAGGGCCTGCAGGATGAACTCAGAGGTATCCAACATCTTGGCCCCCTTCCGAAGTCCCATCCTCCGCCATGCCACGCAGACGCGTGGTGAGCTTGTCGATCGAGTCTTGAATCTGGCCGTCGATGTCGATGAACGAGCAGCCGATCTGGTACGCGGGACGACGGTCGGTCATCTGGACCCGCTTGACTTTCATCTGGCAGCGGAGCATGACCTCGCCCCCCTTCGGGTCGTCGAAATCCGGGATCTCAAGCTCCAGATCCAGGTTGCGGGGCATGAACACATCGATGATGAACCCCACCCCCCCGGTCGCGAAGTCGATCAGATCCACCTCGATCCAGCGTTCCGCGTCGGTCACCCCCTTGACGAAATGCAGCAACTCCGTGTGATACGCGGCCACCCGCACCCTGGAGGGTATGGATATCTCGAACCGTTCCGAACGCCGTACGATGAGCCCGCTGCTTGACATAGCCGATCTCCGAAGTGTCCCCCGATGCATCGCAGGAGAGGTGAATCACCTGTTTCATCGGACCACGAAGAATCGGACTCAATCCGCAAGACCGAAAAGAATGGGCGAGCCGCCCCGCGGGTCCGATAGGCACATGGCACCGTCCCGACAGCGGAGGGTTCTGTTCGGCATGCCGAAATGCGATTTCTTCCCACGCTCGCCTCTTGTTTGGGAAGAACGGTTACCTATACTCTCCCCAGCAATGCAGTGATCGGCTGCCTGCGATCCCGGTGTGGGATAAAATCATTTTACTGAATATCGGCCTGAGAGACAGCGTCTTTCCGGTCAGGAATTCGTCACCAAAGCGCCCTCAAGCGTCGGCCGGTCACGCCGCTGGTGTCGCTGACAAGGAACGGATACGCACCATGGCAAACAACACCCTCGTACAAGACCTCATCGAAGCGGGCATCCACTTCGGCCAACGCTCGAGCAGTTGGAACCCCAAGATGACACCCTATATCTACGGGCGTCGCAATGGGATCCACATCATCGACATCAAGGAGACCGTCAAGGGCCTCCTTCTGGCCCGAAAGTTTGTCACCAAGACCGTCGCCAGCGGCAAGGACATCTGCTTCGTCGGCACCAAGCGGCAGGCCAAGGGCGTCATCGAACAACGCGTCGGCGATGTCGAGATGCACTATGTCACTGAGCGTTGGCTCGGCGGCACCCTGACCAACTTCGCCACCATCCGCAACCGGCTCAAGCGGCTCGAGGAACTCGAGGGGATCGAGGC
>JBBDKK010000127.1:0-3861 GCA_040879395.1 Phycisphaerales bacterium | reverse complement strand
GGCCGCCTCGTCGAACGCGGCGCAGTCCGTCACGCCGCTGAGGTAATCATCGAGCGCTATCTGGTCATCGCGCTCGTAGAACTCCATGCTCAGGATCGTGCCCGGACGAGCGAGCAGGACATCCTCGAAGAGTTCCTGCTGGACCCGGTTGCCCAGCGGGTGGCCGTGCACCTCGCCGAAGAGCACCACATCGGAACCGGCCAGTTGGTCCACAACCTCGGCCCACGGGACCGAGCCGGAGCCGTCTCCGCGCCGGATCATCACCGATCGTGCCTGTTGGCGTGTGGGCTGGGCGAAATCCCCGGCCCTGACCGCCCCCGCCGGGGAGTTGTCGCGCGTCTGGGTCCCGCATCCGGGGACCGTGCCTGCGACCAATACGCCGATCATTGCGCCTGCCAGCCCGGTTATCGTTCTCATGCTCGCTCCATGTATCTCTGCGTGTTCACTATGCCGCGAACGGGTCGACCGCCGCGGATGGAACCGGATTGCCCTGTGCCTGTGCGCCCCGGCTCATGTCCAGCACGAGCGAGAACAGCAGCGGCACCAGCATGAGTGTAAACACGGTGGAGACCAGAAGCCCGCCGACGACCACGGAACCGAGCCCGCGGTACATCTCGCTGCCCGATCCCGGGATCAGCACGAGCGGGAGCATGCCGCCCACGCTGGTCATGACGCTCATGAAAATCGGACGGATGCGCGTCTTGACGCTTGTGACGATCGCATCTACCGGCTTCATGGGCTCGCTGTAGATGGTGTCCGAATCGTCGCCGCGCATGAAGTTCATCGCCTGGTGCACGAGGAGGATCGCGTTGTTCACCACCACACCGATCAGGATCACGAATCCCAGCATGGTCAGCACATCAAGCTTCTGTGGGGCCTTGGTGGGGTCCATCATGGAGAACCAATACACCAGCCGCAGCCCGGCGAAGCCGCCGACCACCGCAAGGGGCACGGAGAACATGATCACCAGAGGATACAGGAAGCTCTCAAAGAGGGCGCACATCACCAGATAGGTCACCAGCAGTGCCCAGACCATGCGGGCGGTGATCAGCTCGGGATGGGAGATCCCGGCCCATGCCAGCGATGCGATGAGCAGTCCCAGCAACAGGGTCCCGGCGACGCCGTAATAGACATACTGGTTCTTTGCCCGCACGCCGCGAATATAGACGAGGGCCGCACCCAACACCGCTAGCATCGTGACGGCGATGGCGGTCATGATCGCGGTGCGCGATCCCGGAGCACCGCTGGCGCCGCTGGCGCCCAGGAGCGACACCCGCACCTGTTCCAGATCGGCCGCGCTGCCCTCGAGGCGCACGCGCATGGTTCGATCGATCAGGCCCTGATCGCGGACCGCGTCGATGAGGTTGACCTGGATCCATTCCATCGCCTGCTGCACGGCCATGGCCTCCGGCGGGGTCACGGAGATCGAGACGCTGGGCAGCTCCTCGATGCGCTGGATCACCTGGGCGGCCAGTGTCGGGCGGAAATCGACGACGCTGTCGACCGGGACGACCGGGCCGGCGGGCGTGGCGATGGGCACATCGCGGATCTGCTCCATCGTGTCCATCCGCCCGCCCATGGGCAGGACCACCAGATCGATCGCCTCTGAGCCGACCTTGTAATCCCCGACGAACGCGCCGTCGAAGAGCCCGCGGACGGCGACGCCCAGACCCTCGGTGGTGAGTCCCAGCTCGCGCCCCCGGTCGTTGAGCACGAGCTGCATCTCCTGCTCCTGGAGCGTGAAGTTTGCCGGGTTGGGCGAGACATTGCCGTAGCCGAACTCGGCGGCGGCGGTGTTGAACATCATCGTCGCCGCCGAGTTGACATCCTCAAGGTGTGGCCCGGAGATTTCCACGCTGATCCCGCCACCCTCGCGGACATCGCCGAAGAGCGAACTCTGCCGCGCACCACCGAACGCGTCGGGGATGTCGCTCATGGCGCTGGTGACCAGATGCCCGATGGGGATCACCACCTCTTCGTCTTGGCTGGTGCCGCCGATGAACATGCTGGTGCCGAAGGCGCCGATGAAGAAGTTGTCGATCGGGACGGGGTCGAACACGGGCATGCCCGGCATCATCTGGATGTCCGGCAGGTCCCGCATCGAATCCGGATCATCGATATCCGCCAGCGCGTACGGGTACACGACATCCTCGATATCCTTGGCGATGTCCCGCCGGGCCTCGACGGACATGCCCGGAGGGATCAGCAGGCCGCCGAAGACGAGGTTCCGGTTGCCCGCCGGGAGGTAGTCCATGGGCGGCATCAGAATCGCCGCGCCCCAGAGACTGGCTCCCGTCATCAGCAGGATGATCGCCGGGCGCAGCGACCATCCGCGCCAGCCGGTCATGAGCCAGCGGAGCATACCCGCCAGCCGATCGACCTCCCTTGTGCAGAGCTGGGGAATCCCGAACATCCCGCCCAGAAGCCGCTTGACGAGCCCGCGGTGCTCGCTCTCGGGCTTGAGCCAGCGGGAGCAAGCGGTCGGGATGACCATGACCGAGACGATCAGGGAAAAGGTGACCGAGCCCACGATGGCGATCGAGATATCCCGGAAAAGCTGGCCGACCTCTTCCTGGATGGTCAGCACCGGCACGAAGACGGCCACGGTGGTGAGTGTTGAGGCCAAGACCGCGCCCCAGACCTCTTTACCGCCACGCCACGCCGCGATCATCGGGCGTTCGCCCAGCTTCAGGCGTCTATCGATGTTTTCGAGCACGACGATGGAGTTGTCCACCACCATGCCCACGGCGAAGGCCAGGCCGGCGAGCGAGATCACATTGAGGGTGCGCCCCAGAGCCAGCAGGATCAGGAAGGTCCCGATCACCGAAATGGGCAGGGCGATGGCGATGATGCCCGTCGCACGCCAGTTGCGGAGGAACAGCAGCAGGACCACGGTGGCCAGCAGGCCGCCGATCCAGAGGTTCTGTGTCACCAGCCCGATGGCGCTCTTGATATACAGGGTTTCGTCGTAGACCTGGCGCAGTCGCAGGTCCGGGCCGACGGCACCCGCCTGGGATCGGCCGCCGAGATTTGGCAGGATGGTCTGGCGGACATCCTCGACGCGGAGTTGCAGTTCCTCCATGATGTCGAGCACATTGGAATCGCTCTGGCGGATGACATTCATCGCCATGGCGGGGCGCGCGAAGGAACGCACGAAGCCGCGTTCTTTTTCGTAGCCGATTTCAACAGTTGCCACATCGCGGACCCGCACAGGGCGGCCGTCGCGGTAGGCCACGATCGTGTCCAGGACCTGCTCGGGGTCCTCGTATTGCCCGACAAGCCGCACGCGGTAGTCCCGCTTGCCCTCGGCGATCGTCCCCGCCGAGACATTGGTGTTCTCGCCCTGCAGGGCGCGGACCACATCGAGGTGATTGAGCCCGCGCTGGGCCAGGGCGATCGGGTCGGCCATCACGCGCGCCTCGCGTTCGCGGCCGCCGTAGATATTCACCTGGGCCACACCCTCGACGCGTTCGAGATAGGGCTTGACCTCGCGGTCGATCTCGTCAAAGAGCGTCGTGAGATCGAAATCCGCGTGCTTTTTGAGCGCCTCGTCGTCGAAGTCAATGATGAACCACGCGATCGCGCTGCCCGGGTCGCTCACGCCGTCGGCCGCGATGACCGTCGGCTCGTCCACCTCCGCCGGGTACGAGGGCACCTGTCGTAGGGCGTCGGAGACCTCCTGCAAGGCCCGGGTGATGTCCGATCCCACCGTGAAGTTCAGGGTGACGGTCGTCTGGCCCTGCTCGGTGCTTGAGATCATCCGGTCGAGGTTCTCGACATTCTTGAGCTTTTCTTCCTGGTCCTTGGTGATCTCGTCGACCAGTTCCTCGGGGCTCCGCCCGGGCCACATCGTCGTCACCG
>JBBDKK010000126.1:2073-3884 GCA_040879395.1 Phycisphaerales bacterium | reverse complement strand
CCCACGCCGGATTCAACCTCGGCCCATGCCTGCCTGGCCGCGGCCACGCGGTCCCGTTCGAGCAGCTCGGGATTTCGAAGATCCAGCAGCGGATTGCCCGTGGGCTCGAACCGGCTGCTCGCCGAGCACCCCACGCCGGTCCAGGCCGTCGTCATGAGGAGCAGAAGGACAAATATCAATGTCGGGAGGAGGGTCGGGGTCTTCATCATCAAAAGTGTAGTGTCAGCCGCCGGCTCCCGCCGGGGCCCGCGGCCCACCCAGGCCAAATCCTTGCCCCAGCCCGGAACACCGAACTGGAACCGGCCGAGCGTAACCTCTATAATGACAGCATGGTGCAACTCACACGCACAGGGAAACCCATGGCAGACGGATCCGCCAAGAACGAGCCCGACGGACGGTCAACCACGGGGAGAACGGATTCGTCCAATCTCCATGAGCGGGTGGCGTTCGTCATCGACCGCATCCGCCCCGCCGTCCAGAACGACGGCGGCGATATCGAACTCGTGGCCGTCACCCCGTCCGGCGTGGTCCAGATCCGCATGCACGGGGCCTGCGTCGGCTGCCCCTCCTCGAACATGACCCTGAGAATGGGCATCGAGCGAAACCTCAAGGAGCACATCCCAGAGGTCACCGCCGTCGAGGCCGTCCCCACCCCTTGAACCCCGATTCCCGGCCGTTATAGGAATATTTCATCGCCGGCCGGCGGCTCCTTTGTCATTCCGCATGCCGTAATTCTTGCGCAGTGCTGGGGTTGCGTGGATTTCTCTTGCTCCACCCCGTTCCCGTGGTATACTCACCGGGCAGGACCAACGAATGGTTACTATGCAGTTTGGAGCAAGGGATGCTGGTCATCACGCGTAGAGAAGGCGAAGAAGTCGTGATCGGGGACCCCAAGAACCCCATCGGCGTGGTCCGTATCGCCAGCGTCAAGGGCGAACGCGTCCGTGTCGCATTCGATTTCCCCAGAGATGTCGAGATCCACCGCCGCGAGATCGCCGACCAGATCGTCCTCGAAGCCGACGACACACCCTCGGTCATCGGCGAGATTAAACCGGCCACGGCCAACTGACCCGCTGCAAACCCCAACGATCAAAAAAAGCACCCCGCTCTTCAGCGGGGTGTTTTCTCTGGTTGTTCTCTGGGTGCTATCCCTGATAGCGGGCGAGACGGATCGGATTACTCGGGCGAGCCGCTGGCCATATCGTAGACCCAGCCCTCGATCGCGCGGTCCAGATCCTGGATATCGCCATCATTGAAAAACAGCCCGATCTCCCGCTCGGCGGCTTCCGTCGAATCCGAGCCGTGGATCAGGTTGAACGAGTTGGAGACACCGAAATCGCCCCGGATCGTACCCGGCTCGGCGTTGGAGCCGAAGGTCGCGCCCATCATCTTGCGGCTGATGGCGATCGCTCCCACACCCCGCACAGCCATCACCACCACCGGTGAGGAGGTCATGAACCCGACAAGGCCCTCGTAGAACGGCTTGCCCTTGTGAGACTCGTAATGCGTCCCCGCGAGTTCCTTGCTGATGGTCATCATCTTCATGCCGACGACCGCCAGCCCCTTCTCTTCGAATCGCGAGATGATCTTGCCAGTCAGGCCCCGCTGGACCGCGTCGGGCTTGAGGATAATCAGTGTAGTTTCCATGCTCAACTTCTCCGGCTCTGCGTTGATTTTCGCTGCTGTTTGGTACCCCGCGGCACTCGCCGGGAGGGGCCAACATCATAGCCCCCGCAGCCCCATTTTCGCGCATCTCTGCCCCGCAGACCCGGATTCAACGGCTCAAAAAGAGCGGACGCCCAACAATGGCG
>JBBDKK010000126.1:0-2052 GCA_040879395.1 Phycisphaerales bacterium | reverse complement strand
CCCCCCCCCCCCCCGCGGTGGGTCAGGATATTTATTTCTCAGATGCACGGGCATCCCGTGCAGGGTCGAAATCAGCGGCGGCGACGCGCGCCCACCAGACCACCCAGGCCCAGCAGCGCCAGTGCGCCGGGGGCGGGAACGACGGTGCCCGAGACAAGGACATTGTCAAGGCGGTTGTTGCCGGTGTCCGAAGACGCCCCGTCGAAGGTGAAGACGACGCTGGCGTCGGCCACGCCGTCGAGCGCCGAAAGGTCGTACATCTCAAGGTCCCAGCTGGAGTCGGCGGCCCCGAGCGTAGCGAGGACACCGAGCGAGGTGCTGCCATCGAACATCTCGACGGTCACATTGTTGAACCCGGTGCTGGTACCGCGGCGGGCGAACTGGAAGTCCAGATCCATCCACAGAGTCCCGTCGAACGAGAAAACGGCCATCGCGCCGTTGTTGGTCACATTCTGGGTGGTCGCGCCTTGGAACGCGAATGAGCCGCCCGAAACGCCGTCGAGCGCACCGCTGGTGGTGCCCGCGAAGCTCTGTACCCAGTTGTACACGCCGCCGGTGTCGGCATCGTTAAAGTTCTGGATGGTGAACTGGCCCGCGCCCATGTCCGCCTCGTAGGGGAAATCGGAAACCTGGAAACCGAAGGTGCCATCACCTAAACCCTGGTCGTTGAAGTCCCAGTACGCCACGGTGTCGGCCTGTGCCATGCCTGCCAGGGCGACTACGGCCCCCGCCATCAGATAGTTTCTCATCTCGATTCTCCTTACTGACTGTCATTCGAACGAAACCCCCGCACACGCGGAGATCCTCTCCTGAACCCTCCCGAACAGAAGAGGGTTTGGAAGCCCGACGCCGAGAGGTCTCTCCCCTCCGACATCATGGGGATAGTACAGCACTGAGAGACGATGTCATCTTCAATAGCGTGTGAATTCCGTGAAGATACGGGCACAATTCGTCTCAAGACGACGAATTTCATCCCCGTGCACCGTCAACATGACCCCCGGAAGAGCGTCCACTGTGCTATCCTGACGCACAGATCCTGTTTTGCCAGTAAAATGGCGTTTTTATCACCGCCAAGGAGGGTGGTTCACTCATGGCCAAAGCCAAATCAACCCGCGCGACCGCCAACGCAGAGACGATGGCCACCAAACAGCGCGACATCTCCGTTTCCGAGTTTTTCGCCAAAAATCGCCATTTGCTCGGCTTCGACAACCCCCGCAAGGCCCTCCTCACCACCGTCAAGGAAGCCGTCGACAACGCCCTCGACGCCTGCGAGGAGGCCGGCATCCTCCCCGATATCGAAGTGCGGATCGACGAAGTTACCCCGCCCCCCTCCGCCGCCAAGCCCGGCCGCTACCGCGTCACCATCACCGACAACGGCCCGGGAATCGTCCGCAAGCAGGTCGAGAACATCTTCGGACGCCTCCTCTACGGCTCCAAGTTCCACCGCCTCAAGATGTCCCGCGGCCAGCAGGGCATCGGCATCTCCGCCGCGGGCATGTACGGGCTCATGACCACCGGCAAGCCCATGGTCATCACCACCAAACCCAGCAAGTCCAAGCCCGCCCACCACCTCGAACTGGCCATGGACACCTCCAAGAACCGCCCGGAGGTCACCGTCGACATCGAGACCGACGATTTCCCCCCTACCACCTCAGGCACCGGCACCCGCGTGGCCATCGAGATGGAAGCCAAGTTCTTCCGCGGCAAGGGCTCGGTCGAGACCTACCTCGAACAGACCGCCATCTCCAACCCCCTCTGCGCCATCACCTTCCTCCCCCCCGACAAGGCCCACGAGAACCCGGACCTGAGCGAAACTACCAGCGAAGACACATCCGACGAGCACGGCATCGTCCGCACCATGGAGTTCTCCGACCGCATCGTCTACCCCCGCACGGTCGACGAACTGCCCCCCGAGACCCAGGAGATCAAGCCCCACCCCTACGGCGTCGAACTGGGCACCTTCCTCTCCAAGCTCAAGCAGACCGACGAGAAACAGCTCACCGGCTTCTTCAAGAACGAGTTCTGCCGCGTCCCCCCCTCCGTCGTCAACCA
>JBBDKK010000125.1:0-3899 GCA_040879395.1 Phycisphaerales bacterium | reverse complement strand
CGAGCTTGAGCCCGAGGTTCATCAGCACCTGCGCCGCCACGCCGTCGTGCTCGCGCAGGAGACCCAGCAGAATGTGCTCGGTCCCCACATAGTTATGGTTCAGATTCCGGGCTTCCTCGATCGCGTATTCGATCACCTTCTTGGCGCGGGGCGTCTGGGGGAGTTTCCCCATCGTGACCATCTCCGGCCCGGCCCGCACAAGCTTCTCAACCTCCAGCCGCACCTTGCGCAGGTCGACATCGAGGTTCTTGAGGACATTGGCCCCGACGCCGGAGCCCTCCTTGACGAGACCCAGCAAAATGTGCTCGGTCCCGATGTATTCGTGGTTGAAGCGCTGGGCCTCCTGGTTGGCCAGGGCCATCACTTTGCGGGCACGATCTGTGAATCGTTCAAACATGGTTCTTTTCTCCCGCCTCCCGGTCTGCGTCCGGGATGCAATCGACGCCTGTGCGTCTGGCTATCCGGTCAGGTCCCCTGTACATAAACAGCGCCGGACCCGTTCCTGTTCGCTCCGGCTCAAGAATTCGATGCAGCGCATCCGCCGCACTACTCCCATAAGCCGGGCCGTATATACCCCAACTCTATCGGCTGCACGGGGCGTGCCAGTTGGTCCGGACCGCAAAACTCCTCGCAGATCGAGTTAACGGCTGAAACCGTCGGGGTTTACACAAACAAGTATATGTCGGGCGGTCAGCCCGACCCCGGACGCCTGCCAGTTCGGCAGATTTCGCGCACCGATTGGCACCCCCAACCCCAAATCTCGTCCCCGCCCCGCCACGCTCTGAGCCCCCGTTGCGCACGCGCCCCAAGGGCAGGGGCGCTATAGTGCCCTCTTTGTATCAGAAAGCACCAGAAGGTCCCAGGGGCACCGCCCCGACGGGCACAGAAGCGAGGTTTCAGCGTGGCGAGCAAGCACTTTGATGTCGTGATCATCGGTGGCGGCCCCGGCGGATATGTCGGAGCCATCAGGGCCGCCCAACTGGGCTACAAGGTCGCCATCGTCGAACGGGCCCGTCTCGGCGGCGTCTGCGGAAACTGGGGATGTATCCCCTCAAAGGCCCTCCTCACCAACGCCGAACTCATGGAAAAACTCGCCGATAAGGAAACCTTCGGCCTCTCAGGCGAGATGAAGGTCGACTGGAATCAGGTCATCGGGCGCTCACGCCAGGTCGTCGACAAGCTCAGCGGCGGCGTCGAGTACCTGATGAAAAAGAACAAAGTCGAGCACTTCGCCGCCCACGCTAAGATCACCCGCGCCGCCGAGGGCGGCAAGCCCTGCCAGATCGAGATCTACGACTGCGAGGTTCAGGAAGAGTTCACCCCGGCCCCCGCCAAACCCGCCGCCAAACCCCGCGAAACCATCACCGCGGACCGTGTCATCATCGCCACCGGGGCCGTCGCCCGCGACCTGCCCTTCGCCAAGTTCGAAGGCGACAAGATCTGGGGCGCCCGCGAGGCCATGTACAACAAGGAGCGTCCCAAGAAGCTGATCGTGGTCGGCGGCGGCGCGATCGGTATGGAGTTCGGCTACTTCTACAAGCAGTTCGGCACCGAGGTCTCCATCATTGAAATGCTCGACCGCCTCGTCCCCGTGGAGGACGAGGAGATCGGCAAGGCCATGACCAAGCTCTACAAGAAGCAGGGCTTCGATGTGCATGTCGGCACAGGCGTCACGCATGTCAAGACCACCAAGGCCGGCGTCGAGGTCACCATCGCCCCCATGAAGGACGGCAAGCCCGACGAATCCAAGAAGCAGACCCTCAAGGCCGACAAGGTCCTCCTGGCCATCGGCGTAGTCGGCCGGTTCGACGGCCTCTTCGACGACTCGCTCAAGCTCGAGACGGTCAAGGGCCACATCAAGACCGACTATGTCCCCCTCGGCGCCGATTCCTCCGGCGACGCCGCCAAGCCCCTCGAGTACAAAACCAACCTCCCCGGCATCTTCGCCGTGGGCGATGTCATCGGCCCGCCGTGGCTGGCCCATGTCGCCGAGGAGGAAGCCGTGCTCTGCATCGAACGCTTCGCCTGGAAGGACAAAAAACTTGACCACGAGCCCATCCCCATGGATTACACCGTGATCCCCGGCTGCACCTACTGCCAGCCGCAGATAGGCAGCGTGGGTTTCACCGAGCAGGCCCTCAAGGCCCAGGGGCTCAAGAAGGGCGAAGACTACGAGGTCGGCAAGTTCAACTTCTCGGCCCTGGGCAAGGCCGTCGCCGCCCACCACACCGACGGCTTCGTCAAGGTCATCCGCGGCCTGCCGCGCAGCGAGATCCTCGGCTGCCACATCATGGGCGACCAGGCCACCGAACTGATCGCCGAAATGACCCTCGCCCGCCGCATGGAAGCCACCAGCGAAGAAATCATCGCCTCCGTCCACGCCCACCCGACGATGCACGAAGCCCTCCGCGAAGCAACCCTGGCCAGCGAGGGGCGGGTGATTAACTCGTGAGTGGGTGATCCCAGGCATCCGTGAATTGATCCGAGCCCGCCCCACGGCGGGCTTTTTCGTTGGGCGCGGTATGGTCCTTTATTTGAATGTCCGGCGCGCGAACGGCTCGCGCGGAGAGCGCTTACCGCATCGGGGGTGTGTGCGGCCGCGTACTGGCTCGCGGCCGGCGGAGTGCCGGCACTGACCAACCTTGGCGGAGAACAACCAATGTTCAAGAGAACACTTTCTGTCGTCGCCGTGGCGCTGGCTGCGGCCTGTGCCATTGCTGATTCCGTGCCCGATCGTGAGGCACTGATCGAGGATCTGACCCTGCGGTCGCTCGATAGCATCCCGCGGGGCGGGGAGCTGCTCGTGACGGGGCTGCAGATCTCGGGTCGCCCGGTGGAACTGGATCTGGAGCGGTTTTCCGTGATGGCTCCCGACGGGCGGATCGTGATCGCCGGGGCTGGTGGCGAGCGGGAGGCGGAAGCGCCGATCGCGTTGTTTCGCGGCTGGGTGGCCAGCGATCCCGAGTCGACGGCCGTGCTTGCGGTCACGCCTTGGTGGACGCAGGGTGTGGTATCGACTGCGCACGAGACCTATTACATCAGCACCGGTCCGGCGGTTGAGAACGGGCATGGGACGCTGCTGGTGACGGCGGCCTCGGATGTGCCGCGTGACGACGCCGTGCCCGGGTGCGGGCTGGTTGCGCCGGCTGACATCGAGCCGGTGCGGCGGTCCTCCGGGGCGGGCGCGGCCCGTTCGGGCCCGCCACCCTGTCGCACGGCCCGCGTCGCGCTGGACACGGACTTTTCGTACACCCAGCGGGTCGGGGGCGACGCCTTGGAGGCGGCGGCGTATGCGATGCTTCTGACCGCGGCCGGGAGCGAGATCTACCAGCGCGATCTCAATGTGCGCCTGGCGGTTTCGTACCTTCGGGTCTGGGAGGACAACAGCGATCCGTATCCGGCGAGCGGAGACTCGCTCACGCAGTTCGAGGATCATTGGCGGGTGAACCAGATCCATGTGGATCGCGATTTCGCGATGCTGCTCACTGGGCGGACCAACCTGCCGTACGGGGGCGTGGCGTATCTCGACGCGCTGTGCAGCGACTTCCGTGGCTTTGGCGTGGTGGGCTATGTTCGCGGGAGCTTCCGTATCCGATCGTTGATCAGCACCCGGGCAACCAGGATCTGATCTATTTCACGCACGAGGCAGGCCACATATTCGGTTCGCTGCATACGCATGACGGTTATTTTCCGACGATCGACGACTGCGGCAACGGCGACTGCTCCGAGCCGGTTTCCACGATTATGAGTTATTGCCAACTCTGTCCGGGGGGATTTCAGAATATTCAACTCCGTCTTCATCCGCGGGTCATTGAGCAGATTCTCAGTGTTCTCGACTATCTCTCGTGCGACCTGACGGGCGGGCAACTCGCGGCCGTCGATGATGAGGTGTTAGTGTA
>JBBDKK010000124.1:0-3934 GCA_040879395.1 Phycisphaerales bacterium | reverse complement strand
AAGACCAGCATCAGGTGGTTCAGCGTCCACCCCTCGCCCGTCGCCGGATCCAGCGCGAAGCCGCCCCGCACCGTCAGCGCGATCGGGTACAGCAGGAACGCGCCCAGCACGAACAGGATCGCGGCCATCAGCCCGTACTGGATCAGGTTTCGCATGGTGCGCGCGGACATGAGTGCCAGTTTAGAAGCCCGCACCGCCCCCGGCAGCCAATTTCGTGTGAAACTGGCACCGCTCCGATCCCGCCGGACAGCCAGTCGGCCGGGGGCGCAATTGCCAGCCCCCCACCCTAGAATCCGCTATACCGGCCCCGGGCGAATCAGTGAACCGCCGCAGACGGGTCCCGGCATATATAGAAGGAGACACATCATGCGCACCAATGTCGTCGCACTCCATATGGAAGTCACCGATCCCATCCGCCAGCACGCCGAGTCCAAGACCAAAAAGCTCGACAAGTTCGAGGATCTGGTCCAGCAGATCGACATCAAGTTCTGGAAAGAGAACTCCTCGCAGGAACTCTTCACGGTCGAGATCGTGGTCGATGTCATCAACCACCAAGATTTCATCGCCAAGGCCGAGGGCCACGATGTCTACCTCGCCATCGACGACGCGATCAACAAGGTCTCCCGCCAGCTCAACGACCACCGCGAGAAACTCAAGGTCGAGCACCGCTGAGCACGGCTCACAGGCCCCGGGCGAGCACCAGCGGGGCACTCGGGTGGGGCCGACAAACCGGGGGGCACGGGCTGCCATAGAATGATGCCATGAAACTCACGGAGATCATTCAACCCGGCTCGATCACCGCGCGGCTATCGGCGGCCGACCGCGACGCGGCGATCACCACCATCATCGACCAGTTGATCGCCTCGGGGGCCGCACCCGCCGCGATCAGAGATGACCTCATCGAGCGGGTCCTCGACCGGGAACGCAAGCACTCCACCGGCTTCGGCCGCGGCGTGGCCGTCCCCCATGTCAAGCACCCCCAGATCGAGAAGATGGCCGCGGGTATCGGCATCTCCCACGAGGGGATCGACTTCAACTCCCTCGACAAGCAGCCGGTCTACACCATCTTCCTGCTGCTCAGCCCCCAGTCGCGACCCGAGGAGCACCTCCAGGCGATGGAGATCATCTTCAAGAACCTGTCCAAGGACACCTTCCGCCGGGCCCTGCGCCAGGCCGACGATGCCGCGCAGATCCACAAGCTGCTCGACGATGCCGACAACCACCGCCTCGGCGGATAAATCCGGTCCGGTTCCGTTCCCCCCCCTCTCCCGGCCCCCCAGCCCGGCGGCCAGTCCCAGCGTCATCCCTCCCCGGACCGACAAGCGCAATCAGAGGCAAGCCCGTGAGCGAGAGCTGCTCATCGAAAGTGAAGATCGTCAACCGCTACGGGCTCCATGCGCGCCCGGCGACCGACTTCGCGCAGGCGGCGGCGGGCTTCGCCTCGGATATCCGCGTCCGCCTCGAAGAGGGCGATGCCGACGGCAAGTCCGTCATGGAACTGATGATGCTCGCCGCGACCCACGGCACCGAGATCGAGGTCGTCTGCACCGGCGAAGACGCCAAAGACGCCCTCGCCCACCTCTCCGACCTCGTTTCCCGGGGCTTCGACGAGGAAGAAGAGGAATAGGCCCATCCCCGACGAGAATGCGATCCACAAATGAAAACCGCCCTGCGAGCTGCCGGGCGGTTTTTGGTTTGAATACCCCGCTTACGGGCAGCCCGCGCTGAACGCCTGGAGGAAGGCGCTGATATCAAAGAAGTTGTACTGCCCGTCGCCGGTAAAGTCAGCGATCGGGTCCATCGCGCTAAAGGCCTGGAGGAAGGCGCTCAGATCGAAGAAGTTGAGTTCGCCGTCGCCGGTGAAATCGGCGGGACACGGAGCGTCCTGCCCGCACTGGTTGAGCAGCACGCTGACATTGTCGGAGAAAGCGTTCGCGGTGGCGAGGTCGAGGCCCCCGTCGCCGTTTAGGTCGCCGATCGCCACGGAGACGGGCGTGCTGCCGGTGCCGAAGGACTGGCTGGACTGGAAGGTGCCGTCGCCGTTGCCCGGCAGCACGCTGACAGTAGATTCCCCGTTCGCGGTAACCAGGTCGGGCGTGCCGTCGCCGTCGAGGTCGCCGATCGCCACGGAGTTGGGCGTGCTGCCGGTGGCGAACTCCTGATGCGGCTGGAAGGTGCCGTCGCCGTTGCCCAGCAGCACGCCGACGAAATGGGAGCCATTGTTCGCGACTGCGAGATCGGGCACGCCGTCGCCGTCGAGGTCGCCGATCGCCAAGGAGACGGGAGCGAGGCCGGCGGCGAAGTCCTGGCGGTCCTGGAAAGTGCCGTCGCCGTTGCCCAGCAGAACGCTGACGGAACCCGTGAGGATGAGACTGTTCGCGGTGGCCAGATCGGGTGTGCCGTCGCCGTCGAGATCGCCGATGGCCACGAAATAGGCAGCGTCCCCGGCGTCGAAGTCCTGGCGGGCCTGAAAAGTGCCATCGCCGATGCCCAGCAGCACGCTGACAGTGCTGCTGGCAAGGTTCACGACGGCCAGATCGGGTGTGCCGTCTGCGTCGAGGTCGCCGATCGCGACGGACTGAGGGAAGGAGCCAGTGGCAAAGCTTTGGGGGGCCTGGAAGGTGCCGTTCCCGTTTCCAAGCAGCACTGCGACGGAATCGGAGCCGCCGATCGCGACGGCGAGGTCGGGCGTGCCGTCGCCGTCGAGATCGTCGATCGCCACGGACTGGGGCTCTGACCCGGCAGCAAAGTCTTGGCGGGCCTGGAAGGTGCCGTCGCCGTTGCCCAGCAGCACGCTGACGGTGTCGGAATCCCTGTTCGCCACGGCCAAGTCGGGCGTGCCGTCTCCGTCGAGGTCATCAATCGTCACGGACCCCGGGAATGAGCCGGTGTCGAACACCTGATCCGCTCCGAACAGGTCGGCCGGATCACACTGCCCCGCCGCGCCAGCGGCCACGCCGCTCACCACAGCCGAAAACATCGCAATCTTGAACTGATTACACCGCATGCCAACACCCCTCTCAGATGAAGAATCACGATTCGAGCTGACACACGCCAACGCTGTCGCCAGTATAAGGCAAACCCCGCAGGGCACAAACCCTCTTCGTGCACAAAGACCGTGTATAGCGACGGATGGCCATCGTTTATATAAATGCTTTATAGATCGGTGCTTAGACGCATTCTGCGCATGGCATGACGCACGCGGGGTGTGCTTTCCCGTCGCGATTCATGAAAGCTTGATACGGGATGGGTGCCCCCGATAGCCCCTCAACCCACCGCCAACCCCCGCTCGGCAAGCTCGTCCTCGCTCACGCGGCTGATCGAAGCGCCCACCAATGCCAGGCGCTGCTCGAGCTGCTCGTAGCCGCGGTCGATGTGGTAGACGCGGTTGATCACCGTCGTGCCCTTAGCCGCCAGACCCGCGATCACCAGACTCGCCGAGGCCCGCAGGTCGCTGGCCATCACCGGCGCGCCGGTCAGCTCCTTCACGCCCGAGATCACCGCCGTCGTGCCGTGGCGATGGATATCCGCCCCCATCCGGGTCAGCTCGGCCACATGCAGGAACCGCTCGGGGAAGATCTTCTCCGTCACGACCGAGTTGCCCTCGGCCAGGCACAGCATGGCCATGTACTGGGCCTGCAGGTCGGTCGGGAAACCGGGGTGGGGCTGGGTGGTAATCTGCACGGACCGCAGACCCTCGGGCGCGCTCACCGTGCACGAACGACGCAGCGGGTCGGGGACCGCGTTGCCCCGCGGCCCGTCGGTCGGGTCCACATGCACGCCCACCGCCGCCAACCGGTCCGTGGCGGACATCATCGCGTCCAGCGGGCAGTTGGTCAGTTCCAGTTCCGATCCCGTGATCGCCGCTGCGCACATCAGTGTGCCCGCCTCGATCCGATCCGGGATGATCGTGTGGTCCACGCCGCCGAGGGTT
>JBBDKK010000123.1:0-3934 GCA_040879395.1 Phycisphaerales bacterium | reverse complement strand
AGGCGGATGACAACTTTCAGAGCTACTCCAAGAAGATGGAGAGCCAGCTCCGACGCGAGATGCGCAAGATCAAGCGAAACCTCGACGGCATCCGCCGCATGCACAAGATGCCAGGCGCGATCATCGCCATCGATGTCAACCGCGAGGTGACCGCCCTCCGCGAGGCCCGCAAGCTCGGCATCCCCACGATCTGTCTGATCGATACCGACGGCGATCCCGACATGGCCGATATCCCCATCCCCGGCAACGACGACTCGATGCGTTCGATCGATGTGATTGTCCGCGAGATGTGCAAGGCGATCTCCGACGGCAAATCCGCACGCGTCGAGGGCACCGAGGGCCGCGACGAAAACAAGGCCTCCGGCGATTCCGGCGCACCCCGCCGCTCACGCCGTGCCCAGTTCTCGGCCACCGATGACCGCCCCAGCGACTCCGGCGATGAGGGCAGCAAAGCCCCCGCTTCCGCCGCCGCCGCCCAGGCCGAATCCTGAACGCACTCAATAGCAGCATCGCCCGAGGCCCCGGCTTCGGATGATAACTGAAAAAACATCACGCAATCGCCGGCGTCAAAAACCCTGCTCGCCGGCACAAGACCATACAGGCGGAGAACACCTGCAATGTCCAATATCAGTGCCAAAGATGTCATGAACCTTCGCAACAAAACCGGCCTGGCCATGATGGAGTGCAAGAAGGCCCTCCAGGAAGCCGACGGCGATGTCGAGCAGGCCGAGACGCTCCTGCGCAAAAAACTCAAAGGCAAGATGGAGACCAGAACCGATCGCGTCGCCGGCGAGGGCCGCGTCGAGCTCGCTGTCTCCGAGGACGGATCGACTGCCGCCCTTGTCAAGGTGAAAGCCGAAACCGACTTCACCGCCAAGAACGAGAAGTTCGTCGACGCGGTCAAGAAAATCGCCCAGCTCGCGCTCCAGGCCGACGACGGCTCCGTGGCCCCCACCGACGAGATGAATGAGATCATCGACGACCTCCGCATCACCACCGGTGAGAATATCTCCATCGACGAGATCGAGAAGCTCTCCGGCGAAGCCGGCAAGACCTCCTACGGCATGTATGTCCACCACGACGGCAAGACCGCTTCGCTGATCCAGGCCCAGGGAGATGTCGACAGCGAAGTGCTCCGTCAGCTGGCGATGCATGTCACCGCCGTCATGCCGCGTCCGCTCGGGCTCACATCCGAGGACATCCCAGCCGATCTGATCGAGAAGGAGCGCCAGTTCCGCATCGAGCAGGCCATGGAAAGCGGTAAGCCCAAGGAAATCGCCGAGAAGATCGTCGAGGGCGGGATGAAGAAGTTCTTCTCGGAGGTCGCCCTTCTCGAACAACCCTTCGTGATGGACCCATCCAAGGCCGTACGCGACCTGATCGGGAATGCCCAACTCTCCAACTTCCGGCGCTGGCAGGTCGGCGAAATCACCGACTGATCGCAATCTCGGTTCCAACTTTGTACGCGGGCCCGGAACACCGGGCCCGTTTTTCTGTACACTCAATGTGCCCGATCCCCCTCCGCAGGAAGACACCATGAGCATGAACACAGCCAACGAGCAGTACACCATCCGCCGCAAGGTCTTCAAAATCTTCGGCGCGGCATTCCATGTCTACGACGAGCACGGCTCGGTCATCGGCTACTGCAAGCAGAAGGCCTTCAAGCTCAAGGAAGACCTCCGCCTCTACACCGGCGAGGACATGAGCGATGAGCTGCTCATCCTACAGGCAAAGAGCATCATCGACTTCGGAGCGACCTATACAGTCACGCTCCCCGATGGCTCCGCCCTGGGGTCCCTGCGCCGCAAAGGGCTCAGATCGTCATTCATCCGCGATGAGTGGTTGCTCTTCGATCCCGCCGGCACACAGATTGCCAGCATCCGCGAGCAGGGCTCGATCGCCCCCCTGGCCCGCAGATACATCGACGCCGTCTCCATCGTGCTCCCCCAGCGATACGAGGTGACCCGTGCCCGGGACCAGAAGAACATCGCCACCCTCCGCCAGCACTTCAACCCGTTCATCTACCGGCTGGGCGTGGCGATCGTTGAAGAAGACGACGAGATCGACGACCTGCTGATTCTCGGCTCCGCCTGCCTGCTGGCGGCGATCGAGGGCCGGCAGGAATAATCGCTCTGTCGCACGCGATATCCATACGCATAGCACTTACTCACGAAAGGAATCTACTTATGAAAACAGATATGACACGCAGAAGCGCACTCACCGGCCTGGCCGCCCTCGGGGCCGCGGGCATGGCCGCCACCGGCAGCCGCGCCTCGTCGCTGGCCACCGGGCTCGGCAGGGGAGGGGCCCCGATCGCGCCCGAGTACCTCGGCTGGGACGAGCGTGCTGGCGAATACACGCTGCCGGACCTCCCCTACGCCTACGACGCCCTGAGCGATGTCATCGATGAGCAGACCATGCGCATCCACCACGACAAGCACCACGCGGGCTATGTCAAGGGTGCCAACACCGCACTCAAGAACCTCGAATCCATCCGTCTCAACTCGGGCGATGCGAGCACCTTGGAGCACTGGCAGCGCGAGCTGAGCTTCAATATGGGCGGCCACATCAACCATACGCTTTTCTGGAAGGGCATGAAGCCGACCTCCGAGGGTGGCGGCGGGCAGCCCTCGGGCAACCTCATCAACATGATCAACCGCGACTTCGGCTCCTTCAGCAACTTCTCCGACCACTTCACATCCGCGGCCACCACCGTCGAAGGCTCTGGATGGGGCTGGCTCGTCTACGAGCCAATCGCCGGACGCCTGATGGTGCTGCAAATGCACAACCAGCACCAGATGCTCTTCGCCGGCGCGATCCCGCTGCTGGGCGTCGATGTCTGGGAGCACGCCTACTACCTCAAGTACCAGAACAACCGCGGCGAGTATGTCAAGGCATTCATGCAGGTGGTCGACTGGGACGAAATCTCCCGCCGCCTCGAAGCCGCCCGGGGATGATCCGCAAGTTACGCGAACACATGAACGCCCCGCACGGGGCGTTTTTTATTAGTTGCGGTTCATCGCCGCAGGCTGCTCAGCCCACATGCTTGGGATCGAACGCGTCCTGCAACGCATCGGTCAGCACATTGAACGCCAGGACCAGCACGAACATGAAGAAGGTCGCCGCCCCGATCTGCCAGAAAAAGCCCGCCACGACCTCCGGCTTGGACTGCGAGATCATGATCCCCCAGCTCGCCCCGTCCTTGAGCCCCAGCCCCAGGAAGGTCAGCACAACCTCGCCCTTGATCGCACCGATGAACAGCAGGGACATGTTGATGAACATCAGGTGCGAGGTGTTGGGGATGATGTGCCGGCTCAGGATCCGCCACTTGGACGAACCCAGTGCCTGGGCCGCCTGGACATAATCCAGCGAACGCAGTTTGAGCGCCTCGCCGCGGGTCACGCGGCAGGGCCCGATCCAGTAGGTCAGCGAGAACGCGACATACAGCGGGATCAGCGTCCCCTCGAACCGCGAGCCGGTGAACATGAACGCCAACACCACCAGCAGCACCAAGTAGGGAATCGACGAGAAGGTCGAATAGAGCCAGATCACCGCGTGGTCGACGATGCCCCCGAAATAGCCCGCGGCCGCGCCGATGATCGAACCGAACAGCACCGCGATGAACGAGACCACCACGCCCACCTGGATCGCCACCTTGGCCGAGTAGATCGCCCGCATCAGGATCGAACGCCCCTGCTGATCCGTGCCCAGCATCATCCGGAATCGGTAGAAGAGCCCGTCGAACCCCGACGGCAACGGGTAGAGCCGCTCAAGGATCGGATCCAGATCATCGAGCGTCTGCACCACCGCCCGGTCGATCACCGGCCCGGACTCGAGCACCGCCCTTTTCAGTTCCTCGACCAGCTCGGCGTCATAGATCGGATCCAGCGGCTCATAGTCGAACGCGGCCTCCATCGACTCCTCCAGCGGCCCA
>JBBDKK010000122.1:0-3949 GCA_040879395.1 Phycisphaerales bacterium | reverse complement strand
ATCCAGGTTGCCAAGGAACACCTTGTCCTGAAGCCCCATACGGATACGGCCCACGGCCCGGGTGATCTTGCGGGTCACGAAGGTCTCGCCGCGCCGGGGCGATTCGTGGTTGAAGAGGATGCCGCAGGAAGCGTGCATGCCGTAGGACTCGCGGTAGTTCACCGTCGCCCAGTGGGCCATGACTTTGGCGCAGGCATAAGGCGAGCGCGGCCAGAAGGGCGTGGTCTCGGTCTGCGGCGTCTCGAGAACCTTGCCGTACATCTCGGAGGAACTCGCCTGGTAATAGCGGACCTGCTGGCCGGTTTTATCCTGGAAGTCGCGGCAGGCCTCCAGCAGACGCAGCGAGCCCATGCCCACCGTGTCGGCGGTGTAGATGGGCATGTCGAAGGACACGCGCACATGCGACTGGGCCCCGAGGTTGTAGACCTCGTCGGGCTGGACATGGTCGAGCAGCTTGCTCAGGTTGTTGGCATCGCACAGGTCGCCGTAGTGCAGCTTGAGCTTGGGCGCGGGGTTGTGGGGGTCCTGGTAGAGATGGTCGATGCGGTCGGTGTTGAACGACGAAGCACGCCGGATGATCCCGTGGACCTCGTAGCCCTTGGCGAGCAGGAACTCGGCGAGGTAGGAGCCGTCCTGGCCCGTGATGCCGGTGATCAGTGCGCGTTTGCTGTTGCGATGGTCGCTCATGGTGTGCATCTCTCCCGCCGGGGGTCGTTCCCGGGGTTCTCGATCTCAGGCCCGGATAACCAACGCCCAAGCGTGCCGGCACCGGTGTGCTGGTGATTGTTGTTCCATCGGCCCGCAAAGCCAGTGCGTTGACCCACAATTGCCACTCGGCCGGAGAAGAACCGGGCCAAACTGAGGCACTTCTACGCCCCCATCCGTGTCGGGATCGGGCTTTGGGCCGTCTCATGCCGGAAAGATCGTCTTTCTCCATCCCGCGGGCCTAACGGGTTGCTGTGGGGATCCGGGGCGTGGAAAGCCGAATTCTCGGGTTCACCGGCCTGCTCGGGATCCACCAGCAGCGATTCCGTGCTGATGATCGAAGCGATGGTGATGGCCGCGAGCATCAGCGTCAGGCACGCCGCGCCCAGCACGATCCGGGCCTTGCATCGCTCGATCACCGCCGAGCGGCCCAGGATCAGCAGGATCATGAAAAGCAGCAGCGGCTCGTGATAACGCTGCCACGAGGCGTGGTTCGCGGTCTGGGCGAGGGTGAAGGCCACCAGTACGCCCACCCATATCCACACGCTCCGCCGATCGGCCAGACTCAGCCAGACCACCAGCGCCAAGGACCCGGCCAGCGACCCGAGCACGAACACCGGCGAGCGGTCCGCGGCGGTGGGGAGCTTGCCGATGACATTCCACCACCCGCCGTAGCGGCCCTCGTCGTAGAAATAGCTCGAATGGGGTATCACCCCCAGAATCAGCCCCAACGCGGCCGCCGCCAGGATCCACCGCCAATGGTGACTCCAGAGTTCCCGCAGCCGGGGCCAGAGCAGGGGCGTGAAAAAGACGCTGAGGATGGCCAGTTGTGTGAGGATGAAGCCCGTAGTGGCGATATTGGGGCCCTGGTGCATGTTCTGGAAGGTCGGGGGCACCAGCCCCTCCCAGGTGAGCACAAACCAGGCGAGGGCGATGAAGGCGGGCACGGTGCAGGCGATGGCGATGCAAGTGCGCCCGGCGCGTGTATAAAAGGATCCGAAGAAGCGGGCGGGGGAGGGCGTGGTGTCGTTGCCGCCCAGCCAGGCCGCCAGCCACAAGGGAGCCGCGGCCCAGATATGGACCTGCCGCATCCAGACCAGCACCAGCAGCAGTGCGCCCCCCAGCATCCAGGTACCCCAGCCCGGGTTGGGCCGCAGGGAAAGCAGCACGATCAGCAGCACCAGCAGCCATCCGGCATTGTCGGGCAGCAGCCAGATGCCGGGGAAGAGGACATACATCGAGGCGATGACCGGCAGCGTGAGCACCACCGCCGCCATGCCCGCCCGGCGGGAGATCACCCACGCCAACACACCCAACAGACACAATGTCCAGACGCTGGCGACGAGCTGGATCGCGGTGTGGTTGAAGCCGGCCGCGGCCAACGGGGCCAGCAGCAGGTGGTAGCCGGGGGTGGTCGCGGAGGCGTAGTCGGACAGATCGGGGCGGGGGAGCTGGTCGGCGAACTGGTTGATGGCCAGCCAGTGGAAGTTCAGATCGTCGGCGGCCCCGCGCCCGGACATATTGCCCGAAAGGATCATCGCCCAGCACGCCAGCAGGGTGATCCCGACCACGATCAATGTGGCCTTGAGGCGGGTCCGTTTGGGGAAGGGGGCGGGGATGGCGGGTGGTGGATAGGACATATGGGGTGTCTATCGGCAGACGGGCGGTGGATCGGGCAGGGTATGCACGGTCCGGGGCCCGGATCGGCGGGTTGTGCATGGGATTTGGTCGAACTCTTGAGCCCGTAGGGCCGTTGTGTCGATGCCTGAGGTGCTTATGACGCAAGCGGATTCAACCAGCCCCGATGCACAACCCGGCCCGGGGTCCTCCCCGGGGGGTGTTCTCACCGGACTCATCCGCCTCGCCCGGCCCCATCAGTGGACCAAGGGTGTGTTCGTGCTCATCGGGCCGTTCTTCGCCCTGGCCGACGGCAAGCTCGAAGGCATGCCCCAGGACGAGCTGATGCTCGCGGTCGGCACGACCTTTCTGGGGTTCTGCCTGGCCGCCTCGGGCTGCTACATCTTTAATGATCTGGCCGATGTCCAGCGAGACCGGGCCCATCCGCGCAAGAAAAAGCGGCCCCTGGCTTCGGGGCAGGTGCCGGTGGGCATCGCCCGGATCTTTGGCATTGGGCTGCTGATCGCCTCGCTGGCGTGCGTGCTGGGGGTGCCCGGTGAGCTGCGGTGGTGGGTGCTGGGGCTGTTGATCCTTTATATCGTCAATGTGATGGCCTATTCGGCCGGGCTCAAGCACATCGTCATCGTGGATGTGCTCTCGCTGTCCTCGGGGTTCGTGCTGCGGGTGCTGGGGGGCTGCGCGGCGGTGGGGATCACCCCATCGACCTGGCTGCTCAACGCGACTCTGTTCCTGAGCATGTTTTTAGCGTTTGGCAAGCGTTTGGGCGAGCGGCGGCACATGGGCAGCGATGAGGCGGCGACGGCGGCGCGTGATGTGCAGCAGCACTACACTGACCAGATGCTGCGGATGTTCGTGGTGGTGACGGGCGTCACAACTCTTTTGACCTACACGGGTTATGTCCAGAGCCGGCACGATGAATATGTGTACAACTTTGTCAGTCGCGTGGGCAGCGATGAAGCCTTCGGGATGAACCTGCTGTGGATCACGGTCGCGCCGGCGACACTGGCGCTGTTGCGGACCATAACTCTCTTGATGCGGGGCCGTTACGACGATCCGACGGATCTGGCCATGCGTGACAACATGGTGCGGGTTGCGGGGCTGTGCTTTGTGGCCACGATGGTGCTGGTGCTCTGGATTCAGCAGAATCCGGCCTGAAATCGGTGAAAACTTGAACCTTTTTGGCGATGGGCCGGTAATTCTTGCGTATCTGTCTGGCGCATGTTCTGCGCTCCAGACGGTTCCGATCTAGACGCCTGGCACCCTCGGCGCCGATAGGAACCCGGATCAAGTGGTGAGCCGTGCCCCCACGCAACGCGTGTGAGGGGTCGCGGCCTGAATATATGAAACCGCTCATGGCCCATTCTCGGGCGTTGTGCCAGGGTGATCCGCACCGCGGACACCAAACAAGGGAGTTTGTAGCATGAACAAGGATCAATCAAAGCGTCTGCCCGTGCGGGGCTTGGCGGGCATGGTGGGGGCCCTGGTGGGCGTTTCCGCGCTGGCCGCGGGCTCGGCGCTGGCCCAGAGCGGCACGGATCAGCCGCAGGACCAGGTTTCGCCATGCCACAGAAGACTACCTCGATCTTCTTGAGATTCCGGACCTGGC